>JAZRLU010000474.1:0-4218 GCA_045647045.1 Eubacteriales bacterium | reverse complement strand
CCCTGCATCCACCACATACCGCGGATAACGGGTGTATAGCCCTGCTCCTTAAGCATATCAAGACCGCTCTGTACGGTTTCAAGGAATTCGGTATAAAGAGCGCCGATAAGAGTGCCGTCGGTGTTAATACCGTTTGCTTTTACGTAAGAGGGAGAGGTCCATGTTCCGTGCGTAAGGCTGGCACCTGCATCACCTGTTTCGGGCCAGAGGTAGGATGCTCCGCGCGCGAATTTGATTATTGCGTGCTTACCGTCGGACGATCCGAGGGCTGATGCAATACCGATCTCAGCGCCCATAAAGTTGCTCTTGCCGCCAAGTCCAACCTTAACGGGGGTAAAGCTTGATATTACGTTATCGTCTGCGGCACCGTAATAAAGAACGTTTTCAAATCCGTCGTTGTATCTTGAGTCACCTGCGGAATCTGCAAGAAGGTCCTGCGCATAGCCGGCAGCATTGGACTGACCGCCGATAAGCCATACCTCGATAATACCCTTATCACTTACGGGCTTTTTCTTAAGCACGTAGGTTACGGTAGTATCGGTAGCGCTTGAATATTCGTATCCGTAATCAAGACCGTCTGCACCGCGGTATACGCTGATAGGTGCGGTTGCATTCTTAGGCAGGGTAAGATTGGTAAATCCGTTTTTGCCTGCGGCATAAAGAACGGTATCCTTATCCTCTGCAAGCACGAGATTGGGTGTAGCCTCGCTCGCGGTGATTATCTCACCGCCAAGGAGGGTAAGCGTTACGTGATTGTTGTTGGCACTGGTAAGATTGAAGGCGTTTGTGCCGGTGGGCGCGCCGGTAAGATCTATAACGCAGTCCTTAACGTTGAAGTTAACGTATGCTACCTTGCCGCTTGTGCCCGCGTAGGTGGTTACAAGGGGCGTTTTGGACGTTCCGCCGCTTGCATAGCTGAATCTTACGTTATCAAAGGTAACGTTATAGGTTGCACCGTCACCCTTGGTGTTGGAGGCAAGCGCAACTGCCGCGCCGGAGCTTATGGATACGTTACCGTTTCTTATCTCGAATCCGGCATTGCCGTAATCGTGCTTCTGGCTTGCATAAGCCGCCATAATGGGGTTTTTGCCGGCATTGAAGGTGTGGCCGTTAAGATCAAGTATGATATCACCGGGGATGGTACCGAGATCAGAGTAGTTACCGTCCGATGCACCGTCATGATCGCGGGACATAACAACGTATGCATCCTTGAAATACTTAGAGGCGGTACCGCCGTTGTTGAAATAGGTTTTTACGTCGATAAGAACACCGCTCTTTTTATCGGAGGAAACCCAGGTGTTCGTACCTCCGAGATAGACGTTATCGGTGTTAACGTCACCGTCGTCATCTATAATAAAATGGAAGGTATATTTGTTGTATTCCTCGGTGGGAATATAGCCGTAAGGTGTCTTTGTCCATCCGTCCTTATACTCAAGAGAAACGGATAACTGATTTACAGATCTGAAATATGCATTGGTGGATGCATTGTTATCGTAATCGCGGATGGTGGATACGTACTCAACGTGCATAACGTCGCCGCTCTCGGTAAAGTAGAACATAGCTACCATACCTGCGGGAATGTAAGTATCAAGCGCCTGTGCGTCGATAAGCATTGCGGTTACGGTATTTCCGTTATCGCCTCTGAGCTGGGTGGTGATGATATCATCCACAGCCTCGTGGCCGCAAAGTATCATTTCAACGTTGGCATGCTTTGCAAGCACGTTGTCCCAAAGCGTTCTCGGAAGCACGGTTCCGCCGGTTGCTACCTCGCCCCACGTAGCAGATCCGATATTCTCGTGCGGGAGAGTGGAGTCTGCATCGTCTGCAAAGGTGCCCTCCTTGTAGAGGAACTGGTGCATAGTTACGATAACCTTGTAATCGGGGTTTGCCGCGATCACACCGTCAAGCCAGGTAAGATTAGCCTCGCTGGGTGCCCAGTCAAGGGTGAATATGAGATATTTATCATTGCCTACGATAAGCTTGCGGTAGGTGTTTTCTATCTTGTACTGCGACTTCGTAGAATCGGTATATTCACCGCTGAAGCCTGCCATGGGTCTGCCCTCGGCATCGTTTGTTGCCGCAAGCGCTACAAGATCGTTATAATACTCAGTGCCCTTTCCAAAGGCGCTGTTCATACCGCCGGATATATCATGGTTGCCGCGCGTAAGGGAGTAGGGGATGCCTGCCGCATCAAGTATGGCAAGCGCCGCCTTTGCATTTACCCATTCGGCGGAATAGTAGGTGCCGGACGTCTGATACGTATCGGTTATATCTCCAAGGCCGATAACGTACTGAATGTTCTTTTCCGTTTTGTGATCCTTGATCCATGTGTAAAGCGTCTGCATATAGCTCGTGCCTGTGGAAGCATCGGATTTATTGATAGTCTGAGTGTCTCCCACAACTGCGAAGGAATATGCATAATCCTTACCGAGAACAAGCTCCTTTTCGGGGGCGGCAATAAAATCTGCCTCTGTCCACGTTGCCGCGGATGCAACCGTTGCAAAAACAGCGGTAAGCAGAAGAAGTGCCGAGATAAAGAGCAGAAGCTTCTTTTTCATTGTGATTCTCCTTTTGTTTTGTTATTTATTTAACTTTTTGCCGACCGTGTGTATCATACGGTTGACAAAAGATGATAAATCAGTTATAATGATATCGGAAACGGAGGTTTATTATGGTAGTACAGGGTAATAATTTTGGCAATGAAATGGTGTTCACCTACCGTATGCATGACAGAGATTCGTATACCTATCCTTTGCACGTGCATCAGTTCGTAGAGCTTATTTTCGTGCTTGAGGGTGAGCTGCCTATTACCGTAGACGGTAAGGCGCAAGCCGTTCGCACCGGAGAATGCGCTATGATATTGCCGTTCCAAACGCATAAATTTTCCGCAAGGTCGCACGTAAAGATGGGAATGTATCTGTTTTCCCCCTCTATCCTCTCGGATTTCTTTGCCGCGCACGACGGAATGGTTGGCAGCGGCGCCTGCTTTACGCCGTCCTCTGCCACACAGCAGGTGTACCGCGATAGGATAATGGAATCGCAGAATCTGTCGTTTTACAGTGTAAAATCCTTCTTATATCTTGCTCTTAACGATTATCTGTCCGAAAATGAGATGAGGATGAACTCATCTAACGGAAACGTTGCGGCAAGAGTGGGCACGTATCTTAACGAGCATTTTGACGAGCAGATAACGCTTGGCACGGTAGCGGATGCGCTTGGGTACAGTAGAAATTATCTCTCGCATTGCATCAAGGATACCTTTGGTATGAACTTCTGCTCATTCCTTGCAAGCCTGCGAATTGACAAGGCGCGCCGCCTGCTTGCAACAACGGCTATGTCCAGCATTGAGATAAGCTTTGAGTGCGGATTCGGCAGCGAAAGATCCTTCCACAGGCAGTTTAAGCTTATAACCGGAAAGACTCCGCTTGAATATCGCGCGCAATTTGCGTGCAAAATATCAGACCCCGGTACTGTAAAGTACGGTCCTGCAAATTAATTATATCATTTTACCGCCTACGTGTCTCGCCATAAACGCTCGGCACATAGACAAAAAGTGATATTATGTAAAATGAGAATATAAAAAACCAGCGATACACTCCGAAAGCTCGGTAGTATATCGCCGGTTTTTTTGTTTTATAAGAGCGCCGTATAACGGTGCCTGCTTTTATTGAACGGTAGAATTACTTGATCCTGCCGCTCTTATCCTTTTCAATAACGTCGTGAGCGCCGCCCTCAACGATACTCGTTGCGGAAACGAGGGTGAGCACAGCCTTCTCTTGAAGCTCGGGGATGGTAAGTGCGCCACAGTTGCACATTGTGGAGCGTACCTTAGCAAGGGACATTGCAACGTTATCCTTAAGGCTTCCCGCATAGGGAACGTAGGAGTCAACGCCCTCCTCAAAGGAAAGCTTCTTGTCTCCGCCAAGGTCGTATCTCTGCCAGTTTCTTGCTCTTGCAGAGCCCTCGCCCCAGTACTCCTTGTAGTAGGTTCCGCCGATGGATACCTTGTTGGAGGGGCTTTCGTCAAATCTTGCAAAGTATCTGCCGAGCATTACGAAGTCTGCACCCATAGCAAGCGAGAGGGTGATGTGGTGATCGTAAACGATACCGCCGTCAGAGCATACGGGAATGTATACGCCGGTTTCCTCAAAGTATCTGTCACGCTCTGCGCAAACGTCGATAAGTGCGGTTGCCTGACCGCGGCCGATACCCTTGGTC
>JAZRLU010000473.1:0-1717 GCA_045647045.1 Eubacteriales bacterium | reverse complement strand
GCAGGTGAATTTCTTATTGAAAACACAACGGTGCACTCTCACGGCGGATGCTTTATCTCCTTAAGAGGTGACTACGGCGCAACCTTTGACGGTAATATCACGGTTAAAAACTGCACTTGGATGACGGGCGCCAAGAAGGGGCTTTCCATTATCTGTGGCTTTAACGAGGAGGATCACGATTTCGGATATCCCTGCTTTATGGGAAGGAATATTGATATCGACGGGCTTAAGGTTACAGACAAGGACGGAAATGAGGACTGTGAGCAGGAGCTGTTCTTACTTTGCGCTTACAATAAGAGAGACGAGCTGTCCCCTGCTTTCCCCTATATCACGCCTAAAAAGATACGCGTGCACGGCGTGCGCGTAGGATCAGGCAGCTACCGCATAACACCCCGCCCCGACAAATACAAAGATCTTGACGTGGAGACGGTAATATGAATAAAATAGACATTCGACCTATAATCGATGCCGCGCTTGAAACGGTAAAAAATCACGAGCTTAAAGAGCACCCCGGCGCATACCGCAGATGGCTGCGGCAAAACGATAAGGGCACGCGCGAGCTTGGAATTAACGAATACGGCTGCGCGGATGCTGTAAATATACTTTACACGCTGAATGAATTTTACTGTGACGCCGAGACGAGGAGGGCGCGCATTGATGCCCTGCTCTCCTTACAGGATCCGAAAACCGGTATGTTCCGCGAGGCAACGCACCACACGATACATACAACGGCGCATTGCACCGCGGCACTTGAGCTTTTTGACGTGCGCCCCTTGTATCCTTTGTACGGGCTTGCAAAATATTTTGACAAAAAAGAGCTTTTTGCCCTGCTTGACGGTCTTGATTGGAACAATCCCTGGCCCGAATCGCACAAGGGCGCAGGCGTATATGCGGCGCTTGTTAACGCAGGCGAGATGACCGAGGAATTCCAAAGCAGCTATTTTGAGTGGCTTTGGGAAAACGCCGATCCCGAGACAGGCTTTTGGCTTAAGGGATATGCAAGCAAAGCCCCCTATGCAAGCGTATCGCATCCCAACGGCAGAGACGTGCCCGACTCTGTATTTGCATATATGGCAGGCGGCTTCCATTATTTCTTCAATCACGAATACGCAAGAATGCCCGTAGCTTATCCCGAAAGGATAATAGACACGTGCATAGATATGTATAGAAACGGCGGAATACGCGCCAACTTTGGAAAAAAGGTTGACTTTCTTGAGGTAGACTGGGTATACTGTATGACGCGTGCATCCGCTAAAACGGCGCACAGAGCCGACGAGGTACGCGAGCTTGTTTATGACTTCGCCGTAAAATATACGGATTACCTTTTGGGGCTTGATTACAAAACCGACGATAACTTCAACGACTTGCATATGCTTTTCGGATGTGTATGTGCACTTGCGGAGCTGCAAAGATTTTTGCCCGGCGTTATCGTTACAAAAAAGCCCTTGCGCCTCGTGCTTGACAGACGCCCGTTTATATAATCCAAAATCATCCTTTAATAAAAATCACGCGCAGAGCGACTATTGCCGCCCTGCGCGCTTTTTATTTGTTCTTAAGAGTTCTTAAGAATAAATTTGTTTCTTGATCAACCCTCTTCAAGCATATCGCCGAATACGAAGTTGATGTTTGTGCCGGTTCTGATATCGTACTGATAATTTTCATCATAGCCGAACCACTCATAGCAAACAGCCTCCACCTCTTCTTCTGTGATGAAGTG
>JAZRLU010000472.1:0-7370 GCA_045647045.1 Eubacteriales bacterium | reverse complement strand
TATTCGAGAAGAATATTGACGAGATTTCTCCGAAGCTTACCTACACCGAGCTCGTTGACGTTGAGCTTAACGGACTTGCAGAGCTTATCGTTACCGATGCAAACGGTGAGAAGATAATCTCTTATAAGGAATACGTAAGAGGAAACAAGGAGTGCGTTTCTCCGAGACTTCCCGCAAAGCGCCCCGAAGAGATCGAAACCGTAGAGGAGCTTTATCTCAACGGTGCTCACCTTGTACAGTATAAGCACTTTGCATACAGAGCAGAGGATTACTTCCTTGAAGGCCTTCGCCGCGATCCCGGTGACGTAAGATGTAACAAGGCAATGGGTGATTACTACCTTACCCGTGGCGAGTTTGAGCGCGCTATTGAGTATTACAATGCCGCTGCAAAGCGCCTTACCGTGCGCAATTCTAACCCCTATGATACAGAGGCTTACTATTCAAGAGCGCTTTGTAATTTCTACCTTGGCAATATGAAGCAGGCTTATGACGATGCGTATCTTGCAATATGGTCATACCCCCAGCGCACGCAGGGCTATTACCTGCTTGCAAAGCTTGAGGCACTCCGCGGCAACGTTGGTGAGGCTATCAAGTTTATAGATCTTTCTCTTGAAACCAACAGCAAGAACCTTTGGGCTATATATATTAAGGGCTTGCTTGAGGGTGATGACGGTATTGAAAGCCGCATCCTTGCTATCGATCCTCTCTTCTTCAGCGGTCTTGATACCGAAAAGAATGCTATCCTCTTTGCAAACGAGTATATCCAGTTCGGTCTTTACGATCTTGCCGCAGGCGTGCTGCTTGGCGTTAAGGACGGTGCTATGAAGTATTACTATCTTGCATACGTATCCGCACTTCAGGGTAACGAGAGTGAGAGGGATGCTTATATAGCGCTTGCGGATAAGTGCGATTGGAGATGCGAGTTCCCCTCAAAGAAGGAGAGCATCGCCGTTCTTAAGGCGGCGGCAACTCCTATGGCATCCTACTATCTCGGATGCATCTATTACAACTTCGAGTCTTACGAAAAAGCGGCATCCGAATGGGAAAAGACCGTATCCGTGCTTGATTTTGCACCCGCATACCGCAACCTTGCGCTTGCATACTTCGATCATCTCGGTAAGTGCGATAAGGCAAGAGAGTGCCTTGAGCACGCGCTTGATATCGCTCCCGAGAGCGACCGTATCTTCTACGAGCTCTCGCAGATGTATACCTCTCTCAACCTTCCCATTGAGGAAAGAATTGCATTCTTCGAAAAGCATAGCGCTCTTACCGAAAAGCGTGACGATTGCACTCTTAACTATTCTATCCTCTGGACTATGGCGGGAGATTATACCAAGGCAAAGAATATTCTTCTTGCGCATAACTTCCACACCTACGAGGGTGGTGAGGGTAACCTTACCGCGCACCACGCGTGGCTGCAGTACCTCATTGGTATGGAGCTTTACGGTAATGCCGATTGGCAGGGCGCGTTTGATGCCTTCCGTGACGGTCTTACCTTCCCCAAAAACTACGGTGAGGAAAAGAATTACTTTGTAAACGATGCACCCCTTTACCTTATGATGGCGGCTTGCTGTGAAAAGCTCGGTGATTCTGCGGAGGCAGAAAAGTATCTTGCACTTGCAGATACCACAAAGGGCGCACCTACCGTTCATACCTACTTCCAGTGCCTCGCGATTCGCAAGGCAGGTAACGGCGAGCGTGCCGATATGCTTGCAAACGCCCTTGTTGAAATGGGTGACAAGCGCGTTGATACCAAGGACGTAAACGATTATTACGGCGTTGGCGCGCCTGCATATCCCCCCTTCGGATATGATATTTCAAGAGCGCACGAGGCGCAGGGCGAGGTGCTCCGCGCATTCGGATATCTTGCGCTTGGCAATACCGATAAGGCACGTGAGTGCAGCGATAAGGCAAAGGCTATAAACTGTGCTAACTTCCATTCCTTCATCTTTGAAAGAGTAGCAAAATGATAAACACGGACGTAACTATAAAGGGCGGCGGCTATATTGCCGCCTTCCGCTCCGACCTTGGCGGTAACTGCTATAGACTCTATCACGAGCCCACCCGTGCAGAGATATTGCGCTCTCCCGAAAGCGAAGAGAGGCGTGCAAAGGAGCAGTTTCTTTTCGGAAACCCCATCCTTTTTCCGCCTAACAGAATAAGCGGCGGCAGCTTTGATTTTTGCGGTAAGCGTTATGAGCTTCCGATAAACGAGCCGTCAACCGGCTGCCATCTTCACGGCGCTCTTTATAAAACCGCATTCAAGGTAACGGCGCTTACGGAGTCAAGCGTAACGTTTGAATATACGGCAGGGGAGGGTGAGTATATCTCCTTTCCGCACTCATTCTCTATAAAGCGCATATACACGCTTGGCGAGGGCGGACTTTCGGAGACGGTAGAGGTAACCAACCTTTCTGATACGGTAATGCCGTTTATGTTAGCATATCATACCACCTTCAATGCTCCGTTTATCGAGGGCTCGGAGGTAGAGGATTGCTATCTTATGACGGGTGTTGTAAGAGAGCATTTGCGTAACGAAAAGTACATTCCCACGCTTGAATACGCATCGGGCAGAGAGCGCGATGAGGCAATTGCGAGCGGTGCTTATTCGGTTGCAAGCGGCGCGCTCAGTGCCTTTTACAGCAACAATACGCGCTGCTCGGTCGTAACGGATAGGCGTGCAGGCGTTTCGATAGTCTACGAGGCGTCCGAGGAATACGGATACCGTATGCTTTGGGCAAAGGAAGGCGGCAGATTCATAGTTGTTGAGCCGCAGACCTGCGCTATAGACTGCTTCCACCTTGATGCTCCGGCAGAAAAGTTCGGACTTATATCCGTTCTTCCTGGTGAAACAAAGGTCCTCCGCACCGCAATACGCATTGAAAAATAAATAAAGGACATAGTCCTTTTTTAAAAAATCACCGGTAGAATAAGCCCGTATAACACACGGGGTACTGTTCTGTCGGTGATTTTTTGCCAAATCGGTATAAAGCTTTAAAAATATCGCGAAAGCTATTGAAAAGAAAATATTTATATGTTATAATAAATCTATTAAAAATAAATGTTTTGCAAGGAGCAGGATATGATAAGAGAATATATAAAAAGTATCTATCTTTCACCCGAAAGCTTTGACGGTAAGACCGTTACCGTAGGCGGCTGGGTACGTAATCTCAGAGATTCCAAGGCATTTGGATTCATAGATCTTAACGACGGCTCGTATTTCAAGAGCGTTCAGGTAGTTTTTGAGCGTGATAAGGTTGATAATTATGACGAGATAGCATCGCAGAACGTTGGTGCATCTTTGGTTGTAACAGGTAAGATCGTTCTTACCCCCGGCGCAAAGCAGCCCTTTGAGCTTAAGGCGGAGAAAATAGAGGTTGAGGGTACTTCAACTCCCGACTATCCTCTTCAGCCCAAGCGCCACACGGTAGAGTTCCTCCGTGAGCAGGCTTACCTCCGTCCGAGAACCAATCTGTTCTCCGCGGTATTCAGAGTAAGAAGCGAGGTAGCATACGCTATCCATTCCTTCTTCCATAACAGGGGCTTCGTATACGTTCACACCCCGATCATCACCTGCTCGGATGCAGAGGGCGCAGGCGAGATGTTCAGAGTAACAACTCTTGATCTTGACGAGCTTCCCAGAACCGAGGACGGTAAGGTTGACTATTCCAAGGACTTCTTCGGCAAGAGCGCAAACCTCACGGTTTCCGGTCAGCTCGAGGGCGAAACGTATGCTATGTCCTTCGGTAACATCTATACCTTCGGTCCTACCTTCCGTGCGGAAAACTCCAACACGGCACGCCACGCGGCTGAGTTCTGGATGATAGAGCCCGAGATTGCTTTTGCAGATCTTAACGACGATATGCAGCTTGCTTGGGATATGATCAAGTATATAATCAACCACGTTATGGATAACTGTGAAGCAGAGCTTCAGTTCTTCAACAGCTTCGTTGATAAGGGCCTTCTTGAAAGACTTACCGCGCTTCGCAATGCGGATTATGCAAAGGTTACCTATACCGAGGCTATCGAGGTTCTTGAAAAGGCTAAGGAGAACTTCAAGTATCCCGTATACTGGGGTGTTGACCTTCAGACCGAGCACGAAAGATATCTTACCGAGCAGGTATATAAAAAGCCCATCTTCCTTATCGATTATCCCAAGGATATCAAGGCGTTCTATATGCGCCTGAACGATGACGGTAAGACCGTTGCCGCAATGGACCTTCTTGTTCCCGGCGTAGGCGAGATCATCGGTGGCTCTCAGCGTGAGGAGAGACTTGACGTTCTTGTTGCAAGAATGGCAGAGCTCGGACTTTCCGAGGAGGACTATTGGTGGTACCTCAACCTTCGTAAGTACGGCGGCACAAAGCACGCAGGCTTCGGTCTTGGCTTTGAGAGAATTATTATGTATCTTACCGGCGTTTCCAATATCCGTGACGTTATTCCTTATCCCAGAACGGTAGGTAACGCAGAATATTAATTTCGCATTCCCCCAAAAATAAGTATTTAAGAAAGGATGACGTCTATGGCAGATACTACACAAAGGCTTGAACAAAACGATTCTATCAGATCCCGTATTGCGGAATCAAAATCGCTTATCAGAGCAGAGCTTACCGCTTACTCTCAGGCTGTAAAGAGCCTTAAGGATGCGGCAAGGAAAAAGACCGATGCCGAAAGAAGGTATGACAGAAGGCAGAACGATAAGAATGCTGCCGCCGCTGCCGAGGCAACGTCGTCCTATAATACGCTTTACGAGAATGCGGCAGAGTCACTCTCCCGTCTTGAAAAGCTTCTTGCTTCCGTTGAGTCCGATTGGGAGCAGCTTATATGGCAGATCGGCATTCTTGATGCACGGTCCGCTCCGCGCGAGCTTGGTGAGTTCGAGCGCTATAAGAGAACCGTGTACAGTGAGAAAAAGCGTACGGACGATCAGCTGGCAGAGGCAGGTATAACGCTTACCCTGTCCGATGATAAGGCGCTTGTTACAATATCCGTTGGCGCATCTGCCAATGCGGTGGATGATACCGCCCAGAATACGGCTGCCGCAGAGGAAGAGCCTGCAACCGAGCCTGAGGGCACCGCAGCAACGGTGCAAAGCAGCACCGCGCCCACACAGGCGCGCGCCGTAGCAGGCACAGAGCCCGTGCGCATAGATATATCCTCGCACGTGGAGCGTGTTGTGGGAATAGCTATGGATAAGCTTGCAGGTGCTCTTGAAAAAAGGATAGATTCCTATTTTGCCACTTACGTGCCCAATATCCCCGAGGGGCTTGGCGGTGCGGCAGGCGGCACAATGGGTACGCAAACGGCAGCTCTTGCAGAGAAGATAGCCGATGATGAGAGGGCGCTTCTTGATAAGCTTGTCGGTATAGTTGAGGTGCTTAAAAAGCTCAATACCGATATGGCGGCAATATCTGCGGCGTATGCGCTTGTGGATGCAAAGAACAAGGAGATCATAGAGCTGCAAAAGGAGAGCAACGATATGCAAAGGCATACTCTCCGTGAGCAGCAGGGCGTGCAGGTTAATCAGCGCGTTGTAAATACCGATCAGCTTAAGATAACAGAAGCGCAGGTGTCCATGATATCCATGCAGAAAAAGGCTGCAGAGGATCAGGCGCGTGCCCTTTCCTCACAAACCTCTATTGCACAGTCTCAGCGTGCGGTGCTTGACACTCAGGCTTCCATAGAGGAGGCAATGCAGGCGGTTATAGCCGAGCAAAAGAAGATCATAGAAGCACAGCAGGCGATCATAGCGGAAAACGCAAGGCAGATCGAGGCAAGCGGTGCGGTTGCCGCATCGCAAGCAGAGGTGCTTACCTCGCAAAAGGAGCTTATGGCATCTCAGCGCCAGATCGCAAGGGATCAGAGAACCGTTGCAGATAAGCAGCGTGAGACCGTAGATCTTCAAACGGCTATTACCGCAGACGTTAAGGACGTACTTAAGGATGCAAGATCGGTCAAGGTTAAAAAAACACCCAAGACCGAGTGATCAAAAAATAAGATCAAGGCATTTTCTTATATCGGATGCAAATGCATCTGTTACATATTTGAAATCGGAGTCTGTGGCTCCGATTTCTTTTTTCTTAATAACCCCCTCTTCGGAGTAGGGCAAAACAAGCCCACGGCGGTGCTTAAGAACGTCTCTTGCTATGGCGCGCAGCTTTATACCGTCCCCTGCGGCATAGCATGGCGTGTGCGCCAAAAGGGAAAATATAACGCCGTGCAGCCTTTGAGAAATAACGAAATCTGCCCCCGAAAGTATATCTCTTACGTGCTCGTAGGTTTTTGGGAAATAGCAGGAAATACCCGCATCGGCATATGCCCTTGCGGCTGTGGAATCATTCGCTTCAAAAAGTATAACGGCGGCGCAAGAGAGGGCGCGTGATCTTGATATTCTGCAAAGCTCATCGGCATCGATGCTCGCACCCGTGCCGGGAATAAACACAAAATATCCGCCCTTTGCAGCCATTCTCGGCTTGCTCTCTATAAGGAAGCATAGATCGGGCATAAGCGCACAGCTTTTTGCGCCCAGCGCACGCGCAAGGCGCAGGTCGTGTGTTGTTCTGCAGCCGCAAAAGTCCGTATACGATAGCCCCCGTGTAAGCAGGGATGCCCCAAGCGCTCCGTGCACCTTACCGAATCCCGACGAAATCATATATACGCGCTTGCCCATTCTTTTTGCAAGGCGCATAGCCTCTTCATAATAAAGGAGCGAGCGCGTGCTTGTTTCGTTTTGTAAAAGGTTGCCTCCGCACATAACGAATATATCGCACTCGGCTATGGCGCGTGCTATTTGTGTGGGAATCTCGCGGTTAAAGGCGCGCCCGTCCTCACCCGTGTAGGATCTTGTTAGAACGCTTACAGATGCCACGTTCATTTTTCGCAAAGCCGCGATAGCCGTTTTAAGCGTGACCTCATCTCCTAAATTGGAGTATCCGAAAAAGCCCATAAGGCATACGCGCGGTGCCTTGATCAAGCCGTTATAGCACCTGAGCGCATCCTCCGCCATAGACCTTGGAGAATAGTCTGTCTTTATGCGCGATCGGCATTCATCGGCATAGCGCGCGGCAAGCTGGGGCGCACGTAAAAGTCGGTCGATATCGGCAAAAAGAGCGCCCTCTGTAAGGGGAGGGCAGCTTCTTGCGCAAAAGTTTTCGCGCGCAAGCATATCAAAGCTATCGGCACAGGCAATGCCGCCGTATCCCTCGTTGCCGCATATTACAGACGGCACGGATGCCGCCATTGCCTCAAGCGCGGCTCGGCTCACCCCAACAAAGATCTCGGCACGTGCAAGTATAGCCGGTATATCCGTTCTTGCACCGGTAAGCACTATCACCTCGCGGCCTATGCTGCCAAGTCGGATCGTAGCCATG
>JAZRLU010000471.1:0-2598 GCA_045647045.1 Eubacteriales bacterium | reverse complement strand
GCCGTGATGATATACAGCTCCAAAGGAGCTGATGAGATGCACGCTAAAGCGTGATGATATACCAAACCTGCGGTTTGGATAAAAAAAGTCGTATCAAAATGATACGACTTTTTTGGTCGGAATGACAGGAATCGAACCTGCGACATCTTGCTCCCAAAGCAAGCGCGCTACCAACTGCGCTACATCCCGAGCGTTGCATTTTATACGATGTATGTCTCGAAAATAAATGCTATGCTATTATAGCAAATAAAGTTTGTAATGTCAATAGATAATTCCCGATTATATATTGTTTTTTGAAATTAAAGCGGAAAGCGCTTGAAATGGCTTTCCGCTTATGTATTTAAAGCTTGGGCACGTGCTTGGGAACAAAAGAAAGATAATCCGCGGAAACTATGTGCATTTCCATGCCGGCATATTCGGTAACGGGCGGCATATTATACGTGCCGTGGATGTGCCCGTAGTAGAGGCGGCGGATCTTAAACTCGGTAAGTATATCGATAAGCCCGTCGCAGACCTCGCCGGCAAATACGGGAGGGAAGTGCATAAATACGATGATCTCCTTGCCGGTGGCATCCGAAAGCTTTTGCGCCTCGGTAAGGCTTGCGCGCAGTCGCAGCTCCTCGCGCGCGGTAAGCTTTGCGAAATCCGTTTTGTTTGGCAGCTTGGCGTTTTTTTCGTCAAAAAACCAGCCGCGCGTGCCCGCTATTATAAAATCATCGGTTTCGTGCGCGTTATTGAAAAGAAAATCTATGGTGGTGATGCCGTGCTTTTCAAAATGATCACGGTGCTTTTTCATAGTGCACCACCAAAAATCGTGATTACCCTTGCCAAGGATTTTTTTGCCGGGCAGGGAATCGATAAATTTAAGATCGCTTGTAGCCTCTTCAAGCGAGAGCGCCCATGAAACGTCACCCGGAATAATTACGGTATCATTATCGGTAACAAGGTGGCGCCAGCTCTGCTCAAGGCGCTCTGTATAGGAAGACCATCTGCTGCCGAATACTTCCATAGACTTATTAGTTTCGTCAAGCGTTGAAAGGTGCAGATCGGAAATTGTGTAAAGTGCCATTTGTTTTCTCCGTATCGATGAATAAAGAGATATGCGCTGTGCATAATAAGATTGCAGGGTAATGCTATCCTGCAGAAAAGAGGACGGTTTGTATGGAAGAAAAAAAGTATGAAACCAAAACGGGCTGCGAGCGTCATAAGCGCATCAAGGGCATTAATTGCAACGTTGAAAACTGCGTTTATAACGAAGGTAAGTGTGAGTGCTACGCGGGTGAGATCTCGGTAGGACCCAGCAACGCAACCTGCTCGGGCAACACTGTTTGCGCAACCTTTAAGCCCAAGGCTTACTGATCGCAGGCAAAGCCTATAACCGCTTCATTCATTTCATCCGTACCGATAATTTCGGAGTGCAGGATAGTTTTTTTGCAAATGCCGGCGAGGGGAGTCGGAATTTCCGTACGTGTTGCTGCGGAGAGCATCTCGAGAGCCTCGGTATCGCTTACGCCGCACGCCTTATCTTTGGCAAGCGCGCGTAATGCATCCTTTGCAAATTTGTAAGCGGAAGCGGTTGAAGCAATGAGGACTTTCCTCTCTGCCTTATAGGTATCCGTATATACTCTCGCGGCATATGATGCCACGGCGGTATGGGTATCTATAAGGTAGTTTTTTTCTTTAAATACGCGCCCGATCTCGGATAACGTTGCATCCTCATCGGCACAAATGCCGATAAAGCTTTCCTTGATCTTCTCCATAACGTCAAGGTCTGCCTTATAATAACCCTCGGAATTTAATAAATCCATATATTTTGCGGTTCTTTCTTGCCCCGCGGTAAGATAAAGCAGGCGCTCGAGGTTTGATGAAATAAGTATATCCATTGACGGTGACACCGTTTGATAAAACTCGCGGTTTTTGTTGTACACACCCGTAGTAAGGAACTCTGTAATAACGTCGTTTTTGTTTGATGCGCATACAAGCTTTTCGATAGGTAAGCCCATAAGCTTTGCAATATAAGCGGCGAATATATTGCCAAAGTTGCCCGTGGGCACAACAACGTCTATACGCTCGCCCATTGCAATTTCGCCACCCGAAACCATATCAAGATAAGCAGATACGTAATACACTATCTGCGGCACAAGCCTGCCCCAGTTTATGGAGTTTGCGCTGGAAAGAAATACGCCGCTCTCATTAAGTCGGCTTGCGATCTCGCTGCTTGCAAATATACGCTTTACGCCGTTTTGCGCATCGTCAAAATTGCCGCGTATACCGATAACGCGAACGCCCTTGCCCTCTTGTGTTTGCATCTGCAGCTTTTGTATCGCGCTTACGCCGTCCGTGGGGTAAAACACCTCTATCATAGTGCCTTCAACGTCGCGGTAGCCTTCAAGCGCCGCCTTGCCGGTATCGCCTGACGTTGCTACAAGTATAAGCGCACGCCTTGTCTCACCGCACTTTTTAAGTGCCCTTACAAAAAGGCGCGGCATTATCTGAAGCGCCATATCCTTAAATGCCGAGGTAGGGCCGTGCCATAATTCAAGCACGTACCTGCCGTCGCCAAGGCCTACAACGGGCGCAGGGGGCAAGTCGGATCGT
>JAZRLU010000470.1:0-5410 GCA_045647045.1 Eubacteriales bacterium | reverse complement strand
CAGTGTGTAAGAGCTGCAGACGCTGCTATTATCGTTGTTGACGGTAAGGCAGGTATCGAGGTAGGTACAGAGTCTGCTTGGAACCTTGCTACAGAAGCAGGCATTCCCAAGGCATTCTTCATCAACCGCTTTGACGACGGTGAGGCAAGATTTTACAAGGTATTCGGTCAGATAAGAGACAAGTACGGCGTTACCGTATGTCCCATCCAGATCCCGATCATAGACGGTGATACCGTTATAGGATTTGCAAACCTTATAGATATGAAGGTTTATACCTTCGAGCGCGCTACCGGTGAGTATGCTATTTCGCCTATTCCCGAGAAGTTCAACGACGTATGCGATGAATATCACAATATGCTTCTTGAGGCTATCGCGCAGACGAGCGACGAGCTTATGGATAAGTTCTTCAACGAAGAGCCCATTTCCAGAGAGGAAGCGCTTGAGGCTATCCACCAGGGAATAATCACCGGTGATATCACCCCCGTATTCTGCGGCGCGGCAACAAAGAACTGGGGTATTAAGACCCTTCTTGATACCGTTGCAAACTCCTTCCCGAGACCTACCGCTCGCGGATGCGAAAAGCAGATCGATGCTGAGGGCAACGTTACCGATATCGCTATCGACGTTGACGGCACTGATACATCTATATTCATCTTCAAGACCGTTGCAGATCCCTTCGTAGGTAAGATGTCGTTCTTCAAGGTTATGACCGGTAACCTTAAGAAGGATATGGTGCTCAGAAACACCACAAGCGGCGCAAACGAAAAGATGGGTAAGATCTTTATGATGCGCGGTAAGAAGCAGATCGATATGGACGAATTTGCATGCGGTGATATCGGCGTTATAGCAAAGCTTAATGCAACCGCTACCAACGATACTCTTACTACACGTACCGATAACGTAAGATATGCTCCCGTTAACTTCCCCAAGCCCTACATGTCTATGGCTATTTCGCCTGCATCCAAGGGTGATGAGGATAAGATCTCCAGCGGTATCGCAAGGATCCTTGAGGAGGATATGACCGTTAAATACGTTAACAACTCCGAGACCAAGCAGCTTGTGCTTTCCGGTCTTGGTGATATCCATCTTGATATTATAGTTTCCAAGCTTAAGTCTCGCTTCGGCGCTTCCGTAACTCTCTCCAAGCCCAAGATCGCTTACAGAGAGACAATCAAGGGCAAGTCCGACGTTGAAGGTAAGCATAAGAAGCAGTCCGGCGGTTCGGGCCAGTACGGTCACGTTAAGATCAGATTCTCCCCCGGAGAAGAGGACGGACTTACCTTTACCGAAAGCGTATTCGGCGGTGCAGTTCCCAAGAACTTCTTCCCCGCAGTAGAGCAGGGACTTCGTGATTGCATGCAGAAGGGTGTTCTTGCAGGATATCCCGTAGTTAATCTTGCAGCAGAGCTTTACGACGGCTCTTATCACGACGTTGACTCTAACGAAATCTCCTTCAAGCTTGCGGCAGCTATAGCTTATAAGGAAGGCCTTCCTAAGGCAAAGCCCGTAATTCTTGAGCCCGTTGCAGCTCTTAAGGTATACGTTCCCGATAACTACGTTGGTGACGTTATGGGTGATCTTCCCAAGCGCCGCGGTAGAGTTCTCGGTATCGAGCCTGTTGATGACGGACTTGGAACGCAGGTAGTTATTGCAGAGGCTCCTATGGGTGAGATGGCAGACTACGTTATCACACTTCGTGCTATGACTCAGGGTCGCGGAAGATTCGATATGGACTTCGTTCGTTACGAGGAAGTTCCCGGACCTATCGCGGAAAAGATCATTGCAGAGGCTAAAAAGGACGCTTAATTTAAGCTGATATTTGCAGCTCCCCGATACGTTTCGGGGGGCTGCTTTTTAACGTATCATACTCCGCGTTTAATAAAGTTTAAGAATTTGCTTGACTATTTTTGAATTTTATGTTACAATATATCAAACATTGTATTAAATGAGGTCCAATTTATGCAAGATAAAAGACTTGAACCTATTGTTGAATACGATACACCCGCATATGCTCCCCGTAAAAAAAGATGGGGCGACCGTAAGGAAGGCAGGCTTTTACGCACCATACCCCCCATGAACAAGCTGCAGTCCTTTATCATGTGTGAGCGTAACGATTCTCAGAATCAATTTGAGGATGTCATTGATATTACTAACGTTGAAGAATACCTTGATAAAAAGCACGCTGAAGGCTATACCGATATGTCTCTTTTGCACGTGCTGCTCGCCGCTTACGTTCGCGTAGTTTCAGAGAGACCTGCCATAAACCGTTTTATCGCAGGGCAGCGAGTTTACGCAAGAAAAAATATCGAAACCGTTATGACGATAAAAAAGGAGATGACGCTTGAATCTCCCGATACGTGCATCAAGGTTGTATTTGATCCTCGCGACGATATTTACAACGTTTATAAGAAGTTCCGCAATACTGTTAATGAAGCATTGACAGCAGAATCGGATTTTGACAATGTAGCAGGCAAGCTTGCCGCACTTCCGAGACCTATTTTAAGATCTATCATAGGTATTCTTAAATGGCTTGATTATCACGGTAATCTGCCCGGTATGCTGCTTAACGTAAGCCCCTTCCACGGATCTATGATCATAACCTCTATGGGCTCTCTCGGCATCCCCGCGATCTATCACCACCTTTATGATTTCGGAACGCTTCCGATATTCATATCCTACGGTAATATTTATTCCGCGGACGCTATAAAGAGAGACGGCACAAGAGAAAGGCATCACTTTATAACAATTAAGGTTGTTACAGACGAAAGAACCTGTGACGGATATTATTACGCATCAGCATTCAAGAGATTGAAAAGATATATGCAGCATCCCGAGATCCTCGATAAATCACCCGAAAAGATCACAGAGGACGTAGATTAATAAAAAACAAGGCTTTCACAAAAGGAAAGCCTTGTTTTTCTTATATATCGAGTGATCTGATTATATATGCTATTGCACATCCGTCGGCATTTGGAGCTATGCGGTCCGCAACGTCAAGCAGCTTTTGGCAGCTGTTTGTAACGGCATACCCGATATCGGCATCCTTTATAAGCTCGATATCGTTTTCATAATCACCAACGCCTATAGCAAGCCTTGCGCCCAAAAGTGATTTCAGTCTTTTTATCGCCGCGCCCTTTGCATTTGACCGCGGCATAATCTCAAGACTTATATTCCAGCTTCTTACCGCAATATAATCAAAAAGCTCATACCGATTTACCGCTTCCACCGAGCGCACCGCAGATTCCTCATCCACCGCGCGAAGCACTACCTTATAAATATTTTCCTGCTTTAAGGAGTCCTTTAGCGTAACGTATTCCTCCATAGTGCATACAACGGTTGTATCCTCACCGTCCCTCTCGATGCTGAAGGTAGCATTGAGATACGGCAAAGCATCGCGCACGATCCTGTCAAGCAGATCAAAAAGATGCGCATCACAAAACTCCTTATATACAACCGCCTCTGTTTCGGTATCAACAATACGCGCACCGTTGTAGGCAACGGTATAGGTATTTATCGGCAGCTTTGGCTCAAAATCAAGCAAGAAGCGATGTCCTCTTCCGCTGCAAACGGTAAATTTTCCGCCATTTTCGGTAAAATAGCGTATCGCTTCAAGATTTGCCTCTTGTATCTCGTGGTTGCAATAGAACGTACCGTCAAAATCGGTAGCTATCAGCACTCCGTCAAACTTACCCATTTAAAGCTCCTTTTTCTTTACAAGCTCTGCAAGCTTACCGCCCGCCATAACCCTGCTGTAGTCTATTTTTGATACGGTGTTGCTTAAATCGTAGTCCTTCCTGTTTATTTCAAGCACACCGCCGCCTGCAAGCCTTATGCGGATATTTTCAAATATCGGCAATGAAACGGTAAAATCGGGGCGTGAGGGCGCCATTTGATAAAGGCCTATAGCCGCAAGTATATACCAAGCGGAGGCAGATCCGTTGTCCTCATCACCGGGATATCCTTCAATACCCGAGGAATAAAGGGCACAAAGGCGCTCTGTGTGGTATGACGTAGATGCTACGTCCCCAAGCTCGCTATAAATAAAGGGAATATGGAACGAGGGCTGATTTGATATAGCACACTGACCGTAATTTGCCGCAACCATCTCAGACATTTCGTGTATTGTCTTATTGTAAGAGCCTACGTTGTATATTGGCGGAGCTGCCATAAGCTCGTTTATCTTACCCGCAAGATTGCCGCCGTAAAGCTCGTTAAGCCCTGATATATCGTGATATACGCCAAAGGCATTCTGCCATGCAGATCCTTCCGTATAGTCGCGCCCCCACATATAGGGGTCAAACACCTCGTCTCTGAAATTGCCGTTTTCGTCCTTACCGCGCATAAATCCTGCTACAGGATCAAACAAATTGCGGTAATTTTTCGCATAGGCGAAGTATTTCTCCGCTATATCATCATAGCCAAGCTTACTTGCCGCCATTGCAATTGCAAAATCACCAAAGGAGTTATCAAGCGTTTCATTAACGCTTTCCTTTGCAACTGTATAAGGAACGTAGCCGTACTTGCGGTATTCACCAAGTGCAACGCGTCCCTCTCCTTGCTTTTCGGATATACATTCACCGTCCTTAAGCATCGCGCGGAAGATACTGTGGGCAAGATCCCCCTTTACGATATCCTTAACGATAGCATCACCCATTGTAGCCTCAATAAGCATGCCGGGCATACAATTTATATTATAAGGGCATACCCATTTGGGAAGCCAGCCGGTATCCTTATAATAATTGTAAAATCCTTCTGCAAATTCGGCGTAAAGATCGGTATCTATCAGCGAATAAAGAGGATATAAGGTTCTGAAGGTATCCCAAAAGCCGTTATCGGTATAAAGCACGCCCGAAACGGTATTACCGGTTGCAGTATCTATGTGAACGGGATTTCCGCCTTCATCTATCTCATAAAAGCGCCTTGGCCAAAGCAGGGAACGGTAAAGGCAGGAATAAAAGGTTTTCTTTTTCTCCTCGTCCTCATCATTTACCTCAATGCACGAAATAGCCCTTTTCCACTCAGCCTCAGCCGCGGCCCTGATCTCATCAAAGCTCTTGCCGCCAACCTCGCGTGAGAAATTGAGCGCCGCCTGCTCAAATGATATATAGGACGTTGCGATATATATAACAAACTCATCCGCCTCTGTAGCAAGGGAGACCTTATTTCCGTTAGCCTCCATATTAACCGCGGCATCCGTATACACTATGATACGCTCGCATATACGCCTTGGATCGTCATCGGGGTACTTATAATTTGAGCTGCATTGCTTTGTTGAGATATAAAGCCTTCCTTCTTTAAATTCATATGCCATACGCTCTGTTGTGAATACAACGCGCTTGATTCCGCCCTCTTTATTAAATTTAAAGCGGATAGCGGCACATGCATTTGTAGGCGTAAGCTCAACGGAATA
>JAZRLU010000469.1:0-1127 GCA_045647045.1 Eubacteriales bacterium | reverse complement strand
CATGGCTACGATCCGACTTCCGTTTATAAATTTAACGTCCGTATCGTGGAAGTAGTTCGCATCTCCCGAGCCGCTCCAAGACTTGCTTGTGGCGGGGAAAACAGTTCTTGACTTTGTGGCAGTAAGGGTGTAACCGCCGAGATCTACGGTAAGAAGTCCCTGTATCTGGGCTACGTTGTCATATCTTTCATCGGGATTCATCGTGTAATCTCTTCTGAAAAGTATAACAGCCGATGCCGGGGACGTGCCGTAGCTTTCACCGTTCCAATAGTTCGCAGTAGCGAGGAATGCCTTCGCAAGGTGAAGTGCGCCATCGTTATTGAATTTATCGGCAGTATCGAGGAAGGTACGGTGCGCGCCTATGAAATTGCCCTTATCATCAAAGATAACGAAGGGATAATCCTCAACGCTTGCATACTGCTCGGGCACTGTACCGTAGTCGGTTATAAGAGGATTCTTTCTTTGCTCGGTGGTGCCGACCAAAATTTCCGCCTTATCGATATTTACGTCCGTGAATATCTCAACCGATTTCACGTCACTTATGTATATCTCGCTCATCTCCGAGCCTTCAAGCGGTGCGTAAACGGTAAGCTTTTGCGTTTTATAGCCTACCTTTTCGGCATACAGGGGCTCGTAAACGGTATGATCAAAGCTTATCTCAACCCACTCGTTTGCCTTGGTGTATACGTTGTAGTATGACACGTTATAATCGGTAAACATAGCGGAGTAGTTTGAGAGCGAGAGCATCTGTACGGTAACTATTCTCGATGTGGTATCGTATATCTTAAGACTGATTCTGAACGTCCTTCCGATATCCGACTCGGTAAGATTGCCCTCCTTGATTATAGCGGAGTTTGTAATAAGAGTTGCGGGATTCTGATAGAATTTATCGTTTGTGTAGGAGGTTGAAGAGCTGAACTTGTAGATCTTAAGCGCCTTTGTTCCGTCGGGTGCTGCCGCAAGAGTTGTGGAGACCTTACCGCCCTTTACACAGCTGCCAAGAGAGGTTTCGAGCGGGGATGAGTGCACCACGGTCTCGCCCGCGGCGTTAACCTGCTTTACAAGGAAGGCAAACGACGTGCCTTCATCCTTATCAAGCAAAAGATAAAGGCGGATCGTAGCCATGT
>JAZRLU010000468.1:0-3795 GCA_045647045.1 Eubacteriales bacterium | reverse complement strand
AACCGCACACACAAGGCGCAATAAGTTCTACAAGCCTCTCTTGCTTGAATGCCGCGATGAGTACGTGCTCAGTATGTACAAGCAGGCAATAATCGGCGCGCTTTCCTCTATCCCCGTGGTAAAGCTTGATGCAAGCCTGCTTACCGCGCAGGATCTGTCGCAAACAAAGGATAATATCTTCTTAAGATCGGTTTCGGATAGCGGCAGAATGTCTACCGCCTTCCTTATAGAAAACTGCCATATGTTAAGCGAGGGCGCGGGCAGGGAGCTTTCAAAATACATAAGGGGAGACGTGCGCTCCACCTTCCGCCTTAACCATCCGCAGGTAACCGTAGATCTTTCGCCCTGCCTTATAATCCTGCTTGGCGAGGGTGAGGTTACGGATCAGCTTTCCGATATGTGCGACGTTGTGCGCATCGCAATGCCCACCGCCGAGGAAAAGGAGGCTGTTGTACGTGCCATACTTGATTACAAGCGCACCTGCTACGGTCTTGATAGCCTTGAGGTAAGCGAAAGCGTAATGAAGAGCCTTGTTGCAAAAAGCTCCGCCCTCGTTTCCGATCTTGCGGATGAATTTGCAAAGTATATTGCATGCGATCCCTCGGTTGAGGAAATAGACGACGAGGCACTTGCGAATATAACCAAGGATATTAACCGCGGTACGGTTAAGTTCGGATTCTGATAAGGGGGAATTAAAATGATCAGACCTGATTTTTATGAAAATTATGAAAATACACGCGTTGTTCATTATACGGAGCTTGACTTGGCTATCGGAAAGCCGATTCCTTGGAGCGAGCTTGAAAATACCGAGGTAAACGGTATTCCGCTCTCCGTGCGCAGATATCCCGACGGTAAGCTTTACGTGCACACCGTGCCCGATACACACGCGCTTGCAATAGGAGCAACGCGCTGCGGAAAAACGCAGTCCTTCGTTATCCCCTTTGCAAAGTACCTCACTCTGCGTAAGAATAAATGCAGTATGGTGTTTACAGATCCCAAGCTTGAGCTTTTCGACGCTCTTTCTCCCACACTTTTGCGCCAGGGCTACAAGGTAATACACCTTAACTTTATCGATACCGACAATACCGACCGTTGGAACCCCCTTGCTAAGATATACGATATGTATCAGGAGTATCTTGCAATTGACAGCAAGGTTATTCCCAAATGCGAGGACGGAGTTTATTTCTACGAGTATCGCGGCAAACGCTACGATGCACTCGATAAGCTTGAGTTCGCGCTGAATGCAAGGCGCAGAAACCTGCTTGCCACCGTTCAGTCAAGGATAGAGGAGCTTGGTCAGATAATATGCGAAAACAGCAAAGAGGATAAGGATAAATCCTGGATGAACGGTGCAAGATCGATCTTCAAGGGTATTCTTTACGCAATGCTTGAGGATAGCGCCCCCGGCGGTATAAATCCGCTTATAACAAGGGATAACTTCTCCTTTGATACGCTTATCAAGATATACGACAGCATCGGTACGGGTAACAGAGACGGCTTTACCAATGCCTACTTCGGTAAAAGAGATAAAAAGACCTCTATGGCATATAAGGAGGTATCAAAGTATCTGTTTATCAAGGCAGACGTAACAAGAGACGGCTTCCTCTCCACCCTTGCTACCGCGTTAGGCAAAATAAGGGACGGTGCGATACGCGATATCACCTGCGCCTCTACCTTTGAGATGAGCGATTTTGACGACGGTAACGTGCCCACCGCAATTTTCATCTCCATGAAGGATGAAACGAAGCTTTATTACGATATAATAAGCCTCTTCCTTACCGATCTTTATACCTCGCTTATCGATATGACAAGAAGGCGCGGAAACGTGCCCCGTAAGAACCCCTTCTACTTTATCCTCGATGAGTTCGGCAATATGCCGGAGTTCAGGGATTTCGATACCGTAATAAGCTCCTGCGGCGGACGCAATATATGGTTCTGGCTTATCATTCAGTCCTACGCACAGCTCAAAAACGTGTACAGAGATCGCGCCGAGGTAGTAAAGGATAACCTTAATATGCACGTGTATCTCGGTACAAATAATCCCGAGACAAAGCGTTCCTTCTCCGATGAGTGCGGCAGAAAAACGATAATATCCCCCCTCTCCGCCTTGAACGGCAGGGGAGAGACAATAGAGACCTTCCAGCGCGAGGAGGTTCCCGCCGTACCCGTAAGCCGTCTTTCCAAGATGGAGCCCGGAGAGTGTATTATCACAAGGATGAATGCAGACGTTGTATGGTCGCGCCTTGAGCGTTACTATACCTGCCCGGAGATGAAGGATGACGGGCAGATGTACAAGTACCAATCCTCCTTCGTTGCAGGCGATCCGAGATATGAATATCCCATCTCGGACATAGCGTTTGACGAAGATGATTTTTAAAATGACGGCGAAAGGAGATTAAAGTGAGAATGTTTGACGATTGGTTCGATAGCAAGAAAAAGGAGGAAAAAGAGGAGCGGGAGGTTGATATGTATCCGCACCTTACGATCCTCATACCCGCCGCGCGTGAGCTTTTGCGCGATAAACAAAGCGTATCTCTGCCCGAGCTTCAGATGCACTTCGGCATAAGCTTTTCAGACGTCAAGGCGTTTGTTGAAATATTGAAGCAGAACGGTATCATTATAGGTAAGATAGACGGTCTTTCATATAAAACAAACAGTCGCATTATCGTTTGTACGGATCTTGAATACGACGATATTCTTTATATCGCTGCTGCCTTAAGTAAGAAAGATATAGCTACTCTTTCGGGCTTCAAAAGCGGATCTGGCGCAACGCCGGCAAGGCTTGGTGCCTGCGATAACCTTATAAAGGAGGGCGTGATCTTTGAGATGGAGGGAAATCTCTATCTTTCCTACGGAAAGCCTACCGTTGACGCTCTTGTGGGGCTGAAGTTCAGCGAGGAAGAGTGGCTTATCGAAAAAACGGTTGCCGAATGCCTTGATGCCGCATTGAAGGGTATCGACGTACTTGCCGCGCTCGAGGACGTGCATATGATACCTCCCCAGATCGCGAGTGCGGTAAGGGAAAGGCTTCCGGAGGTTGAAAAAAGCGGCAAGGCGCCGCGCCCTGTCCGCCGTGTAATGAATCTTGACAGTATGAAGTTCGGTGTTATCGAAAACACCATAAGGCATTATTGCTTCGAGGACGTTGAATCATACCTTGAAGCCGTCCGTGCTGAAATATCAAAGCTCAGAGAGGCAGGGCTTGAGGATACCGATATGCTTGCCGTTATGAATATAGCGCTCGGGGAGATCGAAACGCTTTCGATCGAGTCTATCAAAGAGATCAAGAATATGTTAGACGATACCATAGATATATAAGCTATGCGTTATATATTAGGGTGTACCGAGGATGATTTCTTATCGATCGGTTGTATTTACACGTTTTTCGATCACATCTTTCGGGTACCTTGAATAAAAAACTACAGAGACACTGCTCAAAACAATGCCTCTGTAGTTTTTTTATTAGGTTATGCCCGAATGCGGCAGACTTTTTTATGGATTTCGTCTTTTGCCGGCAATATATGACGGTAGGTAAGGCAACGCGTGAATAATAAGAAACGCCACGTAAACTATAGCCGTTGCAACCGCATCCGGCAGTACCGCGCCTATAGGTGCAAATATAAAGGAGTTCAGCTTAAAGAACATATAGTCCGCGCCGATCGTGTAGTTAACTATATTCGCAGGAATGGACGTAATAAGAAAGGGAACGGAGGGCAAAGCCAATTCATACGCCCTTGTTATTCCGCGGTAGCTGTGGTAGTGGGAAAGCAGCATTACAAGTGCAACAAACACCAT
>JAZRLU010000467.1:0-1689 GCA_045647045.1 Eubacteriales bacterium | reverse complement strand
GTCACCGTAAGAGTTTGCATAAGCAAAGAGCGCCTTTGCCTGCGACTCGTAAATGTGGTGGTCGCCACCCGTGTGGTTGTCGGGGCGGATCTCGTGGATACAGAAGGATGCCCAGCCGCCCTTTTCAACAGCGGCATCGATAAAGTCTGTCCAGTTCTCAATTCCCGCCGCAAGGCACTCCGCGTTAGTGGAGGAGCTTGTGGTTATCACGTCGGGAGAGGAGTTGTAGTGCTCTATCATATAAGCGCCAACAGAGCGTCTTCTGCTCTCGGAGAGAAGATCCTCGGGCTTGAATACGTAGTTTGCAAGCTTTGAGTTAACTGCGGTGTCAGTAGCGCCGAATGTGCCGCGCGCAAGGAGATAGCCGTTCTTAAAGCGGCAACGCGATACGTACGTGGGGGTAGGTGCGCCAACACCGGGGGTAACAAGGCAATAGGTCTCGGAGCCCGAGATCGCCTCAACGATCTCTTTTGCCGCCTTGTGCTCCATAACAACGTTGTCAATGGGGAGGAAGGCGGTGTTTGCATAAGTGCCGTCATTCTTCTTGTAACGGAAGATTCCGCCTGAATCGTTGTCACCGGGGTAGGTGTGCGTGTGGGTGTGGCTTATAAGGTAAGCCTTACCCGTGTTAAGTATTTCTCTCCAGAAATCAAATTTTCCTGCGATCTCGTTGTATACGTATTTTCCGTTTTCGTCGGTTTTCCATACAAGGTTACCTTCCTCGTCATAATCGGTTTCAAGGTTTGCTACCTTTTTGGTTATAAGGGCAAAGGATGCGGTAACGTTTTCATATCCCGGCTTGCCGAGAATGTTTTCAAGCATGAAGGTTGCGGTGCTCTCCGTGCCGTCGTCAATAACGAAGCACAGCGTGCCGTCCGCACCGTTTTTGTTTACTATTTCCGCTTTCACTGTGGATATTTCTTCATAAAATACAACACTGTAAATTTCGCTTACACCGGCAACCGTAACGGTAACGGTTGCAACGCCTGCATTTTCGCCGCTTGCCTGCGAGATCTTAACGTCAGCACCCTCTGTCATGGGAGTAACGCTTACCGTGGGGTAATTTGTGCCCGAGTGCTTAACGGTATAAATGTTTACCGATGGGCTGAAGGTGGGGATGGAAAGATCTGCGATCTTGATTTCGGTAAGAAGCGGAAGGGCTCTTGCCTCCAATTCGGTATAAAGGGTAAGCTTACCGAGTCTGTAATCAAGCTTGTTGAAAAGATATGCCTCGGAAAGCTCCTCGGGTAAGTAGATGCCGGAAAGGCTTGCGCACGCCATCATAAGATCCTTTGCAAGATCAAAGGCTTCGACGTCACTTGCGCTTACGATAAGCTTGCCGTTTTCAAAATACATAGCGCATCTGCCAACAACGTTGCCGATACCGTCAACGTTTGCGTTTTCCATAAGCCTGAAGATCACCGTTGCATCCGCCTCGGAGTCGGTAACCGTGGGAGATACTCCAACGTCACGCGTGATTCTGTAAAGCAGGTTGTCAAACGAGTCACGTACCGCGGCGTTGCCTGCATCGGCACAGTAAAATCTGCTTGCCTCTGCGGTAACGTTTACACCGTCGGGATAGATAGGCTCCTCGGGCACCGTGGGCTCGCTCGGCTCATCGGGATCAGTGGGCTCATCGGGAGTGCCGGGAGCTCCGGGCTCATCCGGGGTAGCAGGCTCATCGGGAGT
>JAZRLU010000466.1:0-7150 GCA_045647045.1 Eubacteriales bacterium | reverse complement strand
GACCGCTTGGCCTCCGACTTATTTCACTTTAAAATTTACAGAAAGGAGCGATATATGGCACGCGAACTGATAATGCGTACCCAAGAGGGTAAGATACTGCACCTTGAGTGCCATACTTCGATCCCTTCAACACACGAGCTTGCGCGCAGCTATGCGCGCGCAGGCTATACGGACGGTTTTGTGGTATTTGCCGAAAATCAAACCGCACTCTCCTCGCTTGGTGAGCCGCTTGCAGACGGAAGGTTGGAGCACGGCGTTTATATGTCTTGCATTCTTCGCCCCTCTATATTCCCTTCCCAGGCAGGGCTTTTCCCTGCTATGTCTGCCGTTGCGCTTATCACAGCGCTTGAAGAGCATACCACAAAGCGCCTTGGCATCGGCTGGGTAAGCGATATATTTTGCGAGGGTAAAAAGATCGGCAGAGTTCAGATAGAAGGAAAGCTTGACACCTTTTCCGCGTACGAATACGTCATAATAACCTTTGCCGTGCGGCTTGACGAGGCTGATTTCCCACCGAGAATATCCGATCTTATCAAAAAGGTTTTCGGAAGCGAAAACACCTCTATTCCTCTTATCATTGCAAAGAATATTCTCTCCAAGTTTTTCATAATGTATCCCAAGCGTATAAAAACGCCCGAAAAGTTTATGGATACCTACAAGCGTAAATTCATTATGACGGATTTACGCACGCGCTATATCTCCGAGGGAAAAAGCCGCCCTTGTAAGATACTTGGGGTTGACGTTGCAGACGGAAAGCTTATCATTGAGACCTCAAGCGGTGAGGTGCGCAATATCTCCAATATTGCCTCTATTACTCTGCCCTCCCGTATAAGGCTTAAGAAAGCACGCCGCGGATAAGCGGCAGCCCGTATTCGGGTACAAATAAACAGATCAGGCAGGAGCACAAAAACGTGCTTCTGCCATTTTTATTTAAAAGGAAAGAATATATCTTTATATAAAGAGGTCATTTTTATTCTTTTGGCGCATACACTATCGCATATCCGCGTCCTTCGCGCGCGGTTGATTGCTTGTTTGTTTGCTTGTATTTATATTATATTTTATTATTTTTATTATTGGGTGCAACTTTTACCGTTTTCGTGCAAGGTTGCACAGATTTCGTACAAAAGCGCAAAATAGCCAATTAGCCAAATTTATACTTTTTAAAAAAGCTTGGGAGCACCGCAGTATCACCTCGGTGCTCCCTTTAGATAATGAATTTGTGCTTTATGCGATGAACCCTTCAGCCTGCTGCCAAAGGTAAGATCATGCCAAATCCGTGTAGCTATCCACAAGATTTGCGCATTTATAGAATTTTTCGCTTTTAGTGCCGAAATCATCGGCGGCGTGATCTACAAAGCCGTCTATTTCCGCAAGATATTCGGCGCTATCACGTATTACGTCGTCACTTATAATGCTTTTAAGCTCGCTCATACTGTCAAAAAGGCGCGCTCCCGTATCACGGAAGGTTTCCTTTGCCGCGGCAAAGCTTTTGGCAATGCTTTTGAAATAATCGGATGAGGCGATCCTTATGCGCTCGCTATCAAGAACGGTTGAATTTGTAAGCTCAAAGAAATAGCCGTTAAGTGCATCTGCAATACGCCTTGCGCTTTCCGCGCTTGCCTTTACAGAATCGTGCTCTCGGCGGTAATCCGAATAAACGGAGCCTACGTCCGAAAGCATACTTTCAAGGCAGGAAACAAGCGTTTCACACTTCTGCACGTGATTTTCTATGGCTGATCGGCTGTTTCTTGCATTGCTGATTATACATTCGAGATTAGCAATCATCCACTCGATCTTCTTGATCCGATCCTCGCACTCCTGTATATAGCGGCGCCATTGCTCGATCTCGTTATTGGTATCGTTTATGCTCTCGTTGACCGACGATATCATACTATCGTAATAGCTGCGGGTGGAGTTTGCCGACTCACTGTCTCCCTTTACCATAGCGCGTGCCGCACTGTATCTTGCCTTGGCATTATTAAGCTTTGAGAGCTTTTCAGAAAGATTGTCTATCTTTTGATATGCCTTGGAGATCTCGTTTTTCAAACGGTCTATTTCCGAATAATTCTTTGTCTTTGCGCTCTCGGCAGCCGAGATATCGTTATCTATCCTATAATAAGAGTCGCCTGCCTCCTGACCGAGCTCGTAAAGATTATCACGGAATACGGTCATGATCTCGGCAAGGCTACCCGACGTAGGGGAGGTATAGATACCGCTTATGTTATCCTGTGCATCATCCATTTGCGATGCAAGCATTACAGGATCGTTTACGCTGCATTCCATTGCAAATTTCATTTTCAGTCACCTACGCAATTTGCCGCGATTGCCTTTTCCTGAGATTCATACCTTACCGCCTTGGTATCAAGTGCGCCGTTACAGCTTAATTCATAGGCATACTCGGCAAATTCGGACTCTGCCTTACGCAATGCCCCATAGCTTGCTTTAATGCGGCGAGAGAGGCTTTTTCCGACCGCATCCGGCCAATCGGTAAACTTAGGCTCGTGATCCAAGGCACGCACGTCTACGTCTGTATACGAGGGAAAACTACCGTGGGTATATTTAACGAACTGCATACTCTACCCCTTATTCTCCTATAAGGCGAAGAAGCTCCATAAACTGATGATACTGTACGGACATTTCATCAAGGTGAGCCTTAAGTCTGTCAGACTTTTCAAGAATGGACTTTATATTTGCCATTCTCTCGTTCATAACACCGATGAACGCCTGATAGTTTGAATCCTGCCAGCCGTTACCGAGAACGGATACGGAATTTGCAATGGACGTAAGCTCATCGCGCATTTTGCCTATATATTCTTCAAGCTGTGATGAAAATCCGGAAACCACCGCATCAAGCTTTTCTGTTGTTGCAAGAAGCTCTGCACTCATTTTTCATTAACCTCCAAACTTGCTTTTCTCGTGATTTTCAAGGAAAACTATCGCACGCTCAATTGCCTCTGCCTTTGATGCAAGTATTTCCTTTATAGCATCTATTTCTGCGCTTATGGACTTGATGTTGTTATCGATATCCTGCGTGATCTCGTCCTGAAGAGCGCTTCTGAAGGTGATAACCTCACCTATAAGATCGTTTGTAAGCTCATCGATCTTTTCTACGGAGCGCGAGAGCATCTGGCGTGCCTCTCGCATCTCGCTTGATTTTGCAAGCATTCCCATATCGGTACTCCTTTATTTATTCTTTAATGCATCCCACCATTTTTCAGCACCGCGGTTGTAGTCATAAAGCCTTACCGTAAGTGCCTCGGAGGTAACGTATGCGGTATTTGCTACAGAATAAGGATCAACAGCAGCGCTTTGCATTTCGTCAAACGAGCCGAAAACGGTATTCTGGAACAGTTGATTTTTAATTGCGGTATCTATGCCGAGCACCACGTTCTTTGAATACTTATAGCTATCGGACGTGCAAAGAACGAAGGTCTCCCTCTCGCTGCCGCGAAGATAAAGCTCGGTGAACGCCTCCTTGATGCTTACCGCACTAAGGCGAGCTCTTTCCTTACTTACCGGAGCTTGTGCAGCCGTTTTTTGCTCAAGTGCCGTCATATTGACACCCGAGTTCTGGATCTTATCCATTTGGAAGCGAGACGTATCTATGCCCATTGACGCCGCCTGAGCGAGCTTTGCTGCCATTTGCTTAGCAAAGTCCGAGGTTGCTACCGTGGCCGCTGCCGACGTGGCTTTTGCAGCCGGAGCAGCCGCCGATGCCTGTGAATTTGCTGCAGAGGTGCTTGACTTTTTCGCCAGCGCTTCAAGCCACTTTTTCATTTCCGAATCGTCAAGCCAATCAAGACCGTGGATTATAACAAGCCTCTTGCCCGCATCCCTTTGCGCCGCAAGCTCTATCAGGCGGTGCGCGGAATTTTCTTCACCCGAGACGTGCTCTATGCGAGAAGATAGGAAGGGGTATCTTGATATAAGATCACCGAAGGTGCTATCAAAGCCGCGCCTTGAGCCTTCAAGGTATATAATGCGCTTATCCTTCATACCGAGCAGTGACACCTGATAGAGGAAGGCGAGTGCGGTATTTTGCTCTATGCGGCGCAAAACGCCTGCATTTGACGTTGCAAGATAGCCGAGAGCGCCGCCCATAGCCTTAAAGTCAAGCGTAACGGGCAAGGATCCCGTTTGCGATATACCGATAGCTACGGGTGCTTCCTTACGGTAGGTTTCCGCAAGTCCGCTGGAAAGGAAGTCCTCCTCCTTTGCGTACTTAAGGCGTGCCGCGCTTATACGGTGCTCTATCTCGTCATTCCAAGAGCGGTATGGCTCTGCATTCTTTATCTCTGCACTTCCCGTATCACCTACTATGATCTGCGTGTGATCGGTATAATCCTTATACTTCTCGCGGATCTTGCGCGCAAGCTTATATATTGCCTGCGACTTATCCTTGTTCTTATCCGTATTTCCTGCATATGCCATACGGACAAGCTCGGGGCGTGCGCTTGCAGAGGATGCGCAGAAGGCGTATCCGACCTGCTTTGCCTCTGTAAAGAGCGAATGATACTTAGGTGACCAGTTTGTACCGAATGCGGTTTCAAAGCAATGCTGGTTATCATTGTAGAAGCATATTCTATGGTTGATCTGACCGAGTGCATCAGCGCCTAAGGTTATGTTCTGACCGCTGAATATAAGTCCGATACCGTAGGTTCTTGCTATCTTCAATATGGCGGTAATACCCTGCTCTATCTTATGGCGGATAACACCTGCCTCATATTCATCGTTCTTACCCGAGGATGAGGCATCTCCGCCCTTAAGCATTCTTTCATACTCGTCTATAAGGAAGTAAACTCTCGGCATTTTGGGCTTTTTGCCACACTTTACCTCCTCGCGCCTGTTGTACTCGGCAAAGTATCCGAGCCTGTTTCTTTCGTTTATCATATTATTGATAAAGTTGATAACGTCAAGCGCGTTTTCCGCTTTACTTGAAAGAGAGAGGAACTTTATATGGGGCACGTAGAGGTTATCCACGCCCTCCTCGTACTTATACGGTAAGAACTCCTGCGCATTCTCCGATGCCTTGAAGTCGATAATGTAGAACTGCACCTCGTCCGGCGAGTACTTCATTGCCGTACTCATAATAAACTCGTGTAAGAATGCCGATTTTCCTCGTCCCGTAGAGCCCGTAACCACCATAAAGGGATATGGGGGCTTATCGGTGGAGGTGGTGATGCTGTAAAGCTTTCCGTCAAGGTCACCAACGGGAACGGACACCTCGTTTTCAAACGGCTCGTCGTGCGAGGTCTGTGCTATTGACGAAAGCATAAATCTGTTGCTTATGCTTATTCTCTTTGCTACGTACTCTGCCGCAGCATCAAAATTCATACCGCTTGACGTAGTATCGATATGGAAGGGTCTGCCCTTATACATCAGGTCTGATCCACCGTCTACATACAGATCGACCGCACCTATGCTTTCAAGGGGAATAGGACCTATCGGATCACGCGATACGTTGAACGTAAGGCGGCTGTTTTTACCGAGAATTATAACGAAAATGCCTGCATCTCCGCCTATCTCCATAAGCTTAACAAGCTTTTGATAGGTATCTATATCGGGTATGGAGTCCGGGTAGCCGTTTACCGTAAGGATAACGTACTCCATAGGGTTTTTGAGATTTACGGTATTGTACTCACCTATATCGGCGCAATGCGCGCGCATAAAGGTGCTTTCCCTTGATCCGCGAAGGCTGTAAAGGCTATCTATCATATTGGAGATAGCGGTGCGCTCGGAGGCAAGCGCCTCTTTATATTTACCGTCGCCCTGCGGTATGTACAAAAGTCCGCTGTATGCGCTTCTTAACTCATCGCATATGGGGCTGAGTATTTGCGAGGCATCCCTGGTTTCAACGAATGCAAAGGTAACGCCCTTAGGCTCAAATTCAAGCACCGCATTGAGGAAGATCGCATAAAGATCGTTATAAAGCTTTGAGGGAGACATTTTATGAGTATCTATAAACGCGGAGCTTTCTGCCCTTTTTGCGAATATGTATACCGTTTGCTGCAGGGGGATGCGAAGATCAAAATCAAGCTTACTTACGTAATTAATGAGATCCTTGCTTATAACCGTAGGCGCAGAGCCGAGGGAAACGGTATGCGTATACGTATGCTCCTCGTTTTCCTCTGCTTTTCTTTTGCGTTCAAAGAAGCGGCGTACGTCATCATTTTGCTCTGCCTTGTAAAAGATCTCCGATGCGCCCTCGGAGATAAGCTCCGAGACGTCTCCAAGCTCGTACGTTTTCCTATCAAGCTCGCAACGCAGATTTTCTATACTGCGCGCCTCGGCTTCTGTCTTTTCTTTAAATTCTTCCTCGGCAAGCTCGGGCACCTTTGCAAATATGGCAAGAAGCGTATTATAGCAGGCGGCTATGGCATAAAGAAGCTTTTCGTTTGAATTTTTCTCAACGAGTATCTTCTGCATAGCAAACTGAATATCGTAAATGCACTTTTTTGCAACGTCTGCCGCATCGGCACGGCTGAAGGCAATTGGGGGCGCCGCCACGCCGCGGAAGAGCACCGAGGTAGATCGCATCTCGATCACACCGGGGTATGCCACGGTAAGATTTCTTAAGATATTTATGATACGCGGATTCTGCAAAAATCCGCCTATTTCGCCTCTGAGCGCCTTGTATTTCCCTTCGGGATCTATATCATGCTTGCGGCGTATGTATTCAAGATCATACTCGCGGGCATCAAGAGTCTCCCTCTCGGAGAAAAGGCGTGCATGGCGCTCAAGCTTTTCTAAAAGTTTTTTCATTACCGGATATCCGTTTCATCTATTGTTTATTTTATCTTTTCTACCTTGCATTTTATGCCTGCGCGGCTTCTGTCAAACATACCTATGTGCTTTGTTTTTTGAACTACAAGCGCAAGGGATGAGCAACCGTCCAGCGAATCGGGGCCAAGCAGGCGCAGAGTTTCGGGCAGGGTGACGGAAGGAAGCTTTACGCAGTCCTTAAACGCGCCCGCGTGTATCTCGGTAAGCCCCTCGGGCAGCTCTAACGATATGATAGAGCGGCAACGGTTGAAGGCGAAATCACCTACCGTTTTTACACCCGTTTTAAGCGTTACGTGGGTGAATGACGTGCATCCGTCAAAGGCATATGCGCCGATATCGGTTACAGAGCCGTCTACAAGTCGGATCG
>JAZRLU010000465.1:0-12414 GCA_045647045.1 Eubacteriales bacterium | reverse complement strand
AGCAGCTAATGCAAAGCTTGCAGAGGCAATTGCAGCATACAATGCAGCAGTTGAAGCAGCTAACGCAGAGGCAGACGAGTGCAACGGTGCAGCTACAAGCGTAGTTACCAAGACCGTTATAGCAAAGACCGCTGCTGAGATCATCGCTATAATCAAAAAGTATTTTGAAATCTGATTTAGGGTAGCGCCGTAGGGCGATACCGTATGGGCTGTCTCAAATCATTTTGAGGCAGCCCGATTATTTTCTTAATTTGTAAAGGAAAATTATGAAACCCAACATAAAGCTTATAAGTTCACGCCTCGGTCAAAAAACGGCGGCAAATATTCCAAAGCGCGAGTGTGTACGCGCGATAGTTAAGGATATTCAGCACCTTATGTTCCCCGATTATTTCAATTCGGATAAAACGGGAGAGGAGCTTCTTTCCGATCTGTACTCACGCCTTTGCGATACAGTGCGCTCTGCACTCTACTTCTCGGATATGGATACCGCCTTGGCAGATACGCTTGCAGGGCAGATACTTAGCGTTTTGCCCGATATACGCGATAAATTGCTGCTTGACGTTGAGGCAATATACGAGGGCGACCCCGCCGCAGTATGCCGCGAGGAGGTAATACTTTCATATCCCGGATTTTTTGCCATATCCGTTTACCGTATCGCGCACGAGTTCTATATAAGAAAAATACCGCTTATTGCAAGAATAATGACAGAGTATGCCCACGAAAAAACGGGCATTGATATCCACGCAGGCGCGCGTATAGGCTCGTATTTCTTTATAGATCACGGCACGGGAATAGTTATAGGAGAAACAACCACCATAGGTGACAGAGTGAAGATATATCAGGGCGTAACGCTTGGTGCGCGCAGCTTTGATCTTGATGAAAACGGCAATCCCGTAAAGGGCGTTAAGCGCCATCCCGATATAGGTAACGGCGTTATCATATATGCAAATGCAACCATTCTCGGCGGCAATACGCATATAGGAGACGGTGCGATAATAGGCGGTAACGTATGGCTTACCTCATCTGTCGAGCCCGGAAAAACAATATATTATAAAGGATAACTGTTATGAAAAACGTAGATAGGAATTATTATCCCGGTTGGGTAAGAAAGGCAATAACCTTCACTATTGACGATGGAAATATCCCCCTTGATACAAAGTTTATATCCATCGTACGTCCTGCAGGAATAAAGGGCACGTTCAATATAGGATCTCCAAAGCTTGATCAGTATACCGCAGAGGAGTACCGCACGCTTTACCGCGGCTTCGGTATCTCAAATCACTGTAAGCTTCACCCCTTTGCGCTTACTCCCGAAAAGGAGGCGATACCGCTTGGCGATGGGCTGTTTGATCCTGCTGTAGCGGATAAGGAAAAGAGATATGCTACGGCGCTTGAAGGTGTGTATAAGTATTTTCATAACGGAAGATATTGGGCAAACCTCGCTACCCCTGAGGCATATTGCCGCCTTGTTGACGCAGGTAAGGCGGATATTGAGGCTGTATTCGGCAAGGGAACGGTAAATACGTACGTTTGGCCGTATTCCGAGCAGAAGAACGAGCAGATAGTTAACTATATCCGCGAGTGCGGAGACTATATTGCGATGCGCGCTACGGGTGAATTGCGTGATAGCACAGGCTTCTCACTCCCGGCGGACAGAATGAGATGGAGATATAACGCGCAGTACAACACAGTTTGCGACGTTGCGGCACTCTTCGAAGCATATGAGGATGACGGTGAGCTTAAATTCTTCTCCTTCGGCGTTCATTCGCACGATTTTGAAAACAATAACAGATGGGATGAGCTGGAGCGCTTTGCAGAGCTTTACGGTAACCGCCCCGAGGACTTCTGGTATGCATCTGTAGAAGAGATATTTGCATATGAGGATGCCGTTCGCGGCTTGATCGTTACCGATACCGCCGTTGAAAACCCGTCTGATATAACCGTATATATAAAGGTAGACGGAAAGCGTGTAACCCTTGATGCGCACTGCACCTACTCATTAGCCTGACACTTGATAGATCCCTTGGAGGTAAAAAATGAAAAAGGGAACGGTATTCAATATACAGCGCTTTTCCGTAAATGACGGACCGGGAATACGTACCACGGTATTTTTAAAGGGATGTATGCTATCCTGCCTTTGGTGCCACAATCCGGAGTCGAAATCGGCAAAGAGTGAGCTTATGCTTTTCCCGGGGAAGTGCATAGGCTGCGCAGGATGCATCAGCGCCTGCAAAATGGGGCTTCACAGCTTCACGGAATCGGGCGAGCATCTTATAGACAGACAACGGTGCATATCCTGCGGCGCTTGCGCTGACGTGTGCATAGGAGCTATTGAAATATGCGGTCGGAAAATGTCCGTAGAGGACGTTATGGCAGAGGTGCTGAAGGATAAAAGCTTTTATGCAAATTCAGGCGGCGGTATAACGCTTTCGGGCGGCGAGCCCTTTATGCAGCACGCCTTTGCGCTTGAATTGCTGAAGGCGGCAAGATCTGCCGGCTTAAATACCGCAATAGAGACCTGCGGATACGTAGATCCCGATATTCTCCTTACCTTTATTCCGTATGTGGATCTCTTTTTGTGGGACGTAAAGGAAACGGATGATGAGCGCCATAAGCGCTTTACGGGCGTTTCAAACAAGCTTATACTTTCAAATCTTGAGCTTTTGAACAAAAACGGCGCGCGCGTAGTATTACGGTGCCCGATCGTGGAAGGGTATAATCTTTCGGATGAGCATCTCTGCGCTGTGGGTGAGCTTGCAGAGCGCCTTGAATGTGTAATCAGGGTTGACGTTGAGCCGTATCACCCCCTCGGCAAATCAAAAAGCGAGGCGCTTGGCGTAGAATATACGCTTGGAGATATGCAGTTCCTTGATAAAGCTCTTACAGAGCACGCGATAGAACAAATATCGCGTTATACGAAAAAAACAGTGGCAAAGGCATAAAGCCCTGCCTGCCGTTATAAAAACGGCGGATACCTGCTCATAGTCTGTGGCATAAGTCACAACTTTGGCAGGTATCCGCTATTTTTTATTTTATTCATCTATCGCGCCCGCATCGGGGTAGCGCCCCTTCAGCGCAAAGCCGTCTATACCGCTTTTGCATATAGCGCGGAATATACGGTGCTTAAGACCGTCGTTTGATCTTTCAAGCGTTGCAAGCAGATTTTTCATATTTTCGCGCTCGGTATTCTTATCCTCAGGGCACGGATTTTTCACCACGGGAGTGTTACGCCTGCGCGTGAAGTATTGAACGTCGCGCTCGGTTGCATAGATAAGAGGGCGTATAAGGGTAATTTTTCTGTTTGAAAGATAGGTAACGGGAGAAAAGCATCCAAGCCTGCCTTCAAAGAATAAATTCATCATAAAGGTTTCCACAACGTCGTCAAAATGATGCCCAAGAGCTACCTTGTTACATCCAAGCTCCTGTGCCGCACCGTGCAACGAGCCGCGGCGCAGCTTTGCACATAACGAGCAGGGATTGCTTTCACGGCGCACGTCAAATATGATCCTTGCGATCTCGGTATCAACAACGCGGTATTCAACGCCGAGCGAGTCGCAAAGCTCCTTTATGGGGGAATAATCCACGCCTTCAAAGCCCATATTTATCGTTATAGCCTTGACCTCGTATTTTTTAGGATAGAATCGGCGCATTTCGGCAAGCGCAACAAGCAGGGCAAGGGAATCCTTACCGCCCGAAACGCCGATACCGATCACGTCACCTTCCTCTATCATTTGGTAATCGTCCACCGCGCGGCGAACGAAGCTTAATATTCTTTTAAGCTCATTCATATATCAAAACTCCGAAAAATGCATATATTGTTAAAAAAAGCTTGGAGAGTGCTATGGCAATAAAGGTATACGTTGATCAAGGACATAATCCGCGCCTGTTCAATACGGGTGCTGAAGGAAACGGATATTTTGAGCAGGATATAACCTATAGGATAGGAATAATACTTGCAGATTATTTAAGGGAAGATCCCGCGCTTGAGGTTCGCCTTTCGCGCCCAAATCAGGATACCTTGCTCGGCAGCTCAAATTCGGGTAGCCTGTCGGCAAGGGTGCTTGATGCTAATTCGTGGGGCGCGGATATCTTCGTGTCGCTCCATACAAACGCATCCGTAAATCCAAGCGCCAACGGCTCGGAATGCCTCATATACAGTAACCTTGCAACCAAGGCAAGGGAGCTTGCCCTTGATATTCTTGATCAAATGACCTTGATAACGGGGCTTCGTGATAGGGGAATAGTAGAGCGCCCGGGGCTTTACGTCCTGCGGCGCACAAGGATGCCTGCCGTGGTCGTTGAGATGGGCTTTATAACTAACCCGTCCGATGCGTATCTTTTAGCAACGTCCCCTGATCTTTTTGCCCTTGGTATATACCGAGGAATAGCTCGGTACGCGGGGGTGTGATCTTACCGTAGCCTCTCTTTTGGATCAGGAGAGCCTTACGCTATCAACCGTAAGATATTCCTCTGCCATTGTGGGGGTAGCGCACCTAAAAAGATACGTAGCGCCGCACTCGTGGCAATAAGCCTCGATTCCTCCGGGCGCATAGCGAAGCTCGTACGTGCCGCTGTGGCAGGGGCAATCTATATTTCCTTCCGCTTCAAGATCCTTAACAACAAAGCGGATTATATCGTATACAGCCGCATCGGGGAGCGCATCCTCCTCGTTTACGTCCATAGGCTGAATATCGGGCAGATCCTCCGCACCGATGCTTGCTATAAGGCGTGAGAGTGCCTCTGCGCTTGCATCCGCCGCCTCGTCAACCTTTTCCTTTGTGCCGATAAATGCAATATCAAGATTTGCATAAGGGCAGTTAAAGCGGAAAATGTCTCTGTCAAAGAACATCGAAGAGGAAAGCACAAACGTATGATCATCCTTACACAGCACGCAGGGTACTGAAATTTTAAGCTTTCCGCCCGCCTCGGGGGAAATAACAAGTGCAGATCCGCCGCAGGTGCACTTAAGCCTCATCATATTTGCGGTAAGTGCAAATTCTCCTACAAGTCCAACGGTAAGATCACCGCATTCGGGGCATCTGTATGCTATGTAAGTGTGTTTTTTGTTTTCAGACATAATTAACCTCCAAAAGGGCAAAAGCCCGTAGCGTTTATTTCTCCATTATAGCAAGCGAAAGCTTATTTGCAACGTCAACACCTGCGGTAAGGCGCACAAGCTCCTTCGCAAATTCAAGCGCAACGCCCATACCGCGTGCGGTAGTAATATTTCCGTCGGTCACAACGCCCTTGTCACAAATGCGTGCACCGGTAAGCTCGTTCTCAAATCCGGGATAGCAGGTAGCCTCTTTTCCCACAAGCAAGCCGCGGCGTCCAAGAACAAGGGGAGCGGCGCATATAGCCGCAAGTCTGCCGCCGCGTGCAGCTACAGATCTTATAATAGCGTCTGCCGTGGGCGAAGCATCAATATTAACGGCACCGGGCATACCGCCGGGAAGTATAACGAAATCGTATTTTGTGATATCGGCATCGGCATCCGCAACGTCGGCAATTACATTTATTCCGTGTGCGCCCTCAATTACCGTGCCGCCGATACCCACAGTCTCTATAGGCACACCTGCGCGCCTCAGCATATCAAGGGGAGTCAGCGCCTCTATCTCCTCAAATCCGTTAGCTAAAATAAGTGCTATCATAATAACTCCTACGTAATGTTATGTTTTTTGAGAATGTCAAGCCACGCCTCACGCGATATGATCGGCACGTATACACCGGGTGTATCCGTATCGCCTATTATGCCAAAGTCGTGCATAGCGGCAATAAGGTTGAAAGCGCGGATATATCCGATAAACAGCCTTTTCTGTAAGAGGGATGCCACCGCCTTGCCATCCTCAAAGACGGCATCTACCGCAAGCTTAAAAAGATCGTCGTTAAGTACGTTTGGCGTCGGCTCGCTTGTCGGCATATCTGTGCCGTCCTCCTCGTCATCCGCTTCAAGGCTTTCAAAGAGGGCGCTAAAGTCGGGAAGATCAGCACTGTCGAGCGGTGAGATATCCTCGCCACCGTCCTCCCCGTCATCCTCATCAAGGCCTTCAAAGAGGGTGCTGAAGTCGGGAATATCAGCGCTGTCGAGCGGTGCGATATCCTCGTCCTCGCCGCGAGATCCGCGAGCTCCGATTTTTTTGAAGGTCAGAAGGGACTCCTTGATATCATTCCATTCCTCGGCGCTGATCAGGGCGGTGCGCCCTCTGGGCTTGGAGGTCGAAGCTATGATCCCCATATCCTCCATAATATCAAGGTAGGATACAGCTTTTGAATATCCTATACGAAGCCATCGCTGAAGCGTTGCAGAGGTTACGGTGCGATTTTTCAGCGTTAAATCAACGGCTTTGAGGAAGGTATCGTCCTCGATATATTCCAAAACGCGTTCCTTGCATTCATCGCTCATATCCGTGCGGACAGCGCGATTCGTCTCTCTTGTATGCTCGATATACTCGGCAAGCTCTTTACATATTTCGGCTTTCTTGTATTTTTTACCGATATCTGCAAGCACGGCGGATACCTCGGCACAAGATACAAACGCGCCTTGGGCACGTACAGAATCTCCCACGGCAGGCAGACGTAAAAGCATATCTCCGTTTGACATAAGACGCTCTGCACCGTCTTCATCAAACAGATTCATCGAATCGTTGCGGCTGTAGCAGGAAAGTGCTATTCGTGCAGGGATATTTGCCTTCACGGCACCCGTAAGCACGTCATGCGAGATGCGCTGTGTGGAAAGCACAAGATGTATGCCCACGGCTCTTGCCTTTTGCGAAAGCCGCATAACAAGGTCGTCAAATTCCGTGTCTGTAATCATATAGTCCGCAATCTCGTCAATTACGAATACTATTCTGTATAGGCGCTCGGTGTCTTTGACTTTTTTGTTATATGCGTCAAAGAGGTACACGTCTGCGGCACTAAGCAGATCGTATCTGCGCTCTGTTTCGGAAATCAACCATTTCAGCGCCGCAATTACGTCTTGACAGTCGCTTATGATCGGGTGTAAAAGATGGGGTAGGAAAGCGCCGATCGCGGAAAATTCTATTTTCTTCGGATCTGCAAGCAGCAGCCTTACCTCATCGGGGGAGCGATAGGCGCAAAGCGAGAGTATTGCGCAGGATAGAAGCGTGCTTTTTCCCGAGCCCGTGCCACCGCCGACTATAAGATGCGGCATAGCGGCAATATCTATACAAAGAGGCTTGCCGTCAAGCGTGCTTCCGATAAGCGCGGGCAGCTTGTACTTCATTCTCTTCAAAAACGTATTTTCCGGCTCTGTATCGATATCAAGGATATCGGTAAACGATAAAACGTGCTTGTTTCTTCTCTCAACGTCAACGTATATTTCGCATCTGTCCGCATAGCTTATGCGTAAATCCGCATCCATATTGATGGACAGCAAAAGCTCGAGCGTCGAGTTACAAAGCTCGCGCGCGTCTGTGTCGACCGCGCAAACAAAGCGCACCAGCTGAAAGGAAGGGATAACGCATTTTACTGTTGCGGAAATATCGTTTTGGAGAAAGGCGGAGACAAGCTTTTTTTCCATATGTGAATACAGCAGCTGCTCTGCTTGCTCAAAATCAGACGTAAGCTTAACGTCCGTGGTGTTGTTTTTTGTCAATTTGAACTCCTTTATGAATATCAGTATCCATCGGTGAGTCTTGCAAGCTTTTCATTCCATTCATCCATGGTTATAAGAACCTCTCTGGGCTTAGATCCGTTCTTTTCGCCTACGATTCCGAGATCCTCCATAGTATCAATGTACTGTGCGGCTCTGCCGTAGCCTATGGAAAGCTTACGCTGCAGGAAGGATGTTGCAACGCTCTTGTTTCTGATGGCAAGCTCAACCGCGTTAAGGAACTTGCGATCGTGAAGGAAGCCGCTTGAGCTTTCCTGCGTATCGTCCTCGTCACCCTCGTCGTCGTGGCTCTTGTCGCACTTCTGCGCCGCGCGCTTCATATCCTCAAGTGCCTGCTCGTCGTATATCTCGCCGTCAATTTGCGATTTGATAAAGTCTACTATGCGCTCCGTCTCACCCTCGGATACGAAAGCACCCTGAACACGCTTGGGATTGGGCTTGCCGCCGGGGGCAACAAGCATATCACCCTTACCGATAAGCTTTTCCGCACCGGTTTGCTCAAGTATTGTACGTGAATCTATACCGGAGGATACCTTGCAGGCAATTCTTGAAGGAATATTTGCCTTGATAACACCGGTAATAACGTTTACAGAGGGGCGCTGAGTACCTATAACAAGGTGTATGCCCGCCGCACGCGCCTTCTGCGCAATGCTCATAATAAGATTTTCAACGGGGTCGCGTACCTGGAGCATAAGATCGTTAAGCTCGTCTATAAAGATAATGATCTTTGCCATAGGTGCGCCAAGCTCGGGATGCTCCCTTACCTTTGCGTTATAGGAATCGATCGTCTTAACGGAAAGCTCCTTGATTATATCGTATCTCTTGTTCATCTCGTCAACCGCCCACATAAGCGCACCTGCCGCCTGCTTGGGATCGGTAACTACGGGAACAAGAAGATGGGGGATTCCGTTATAGGGTGCAAACTCAACCTGCTTGGGGTCGATCATTATAAACTTTACCTCATCGGGCTTTGCCTTGTAAAGCATACTCGTAATAAGGGCGTTTATACATACCGATTTACCCATACCGGTAGCACCGGCAATAAGAAGGTGGGGCATGCTTGCAATATCGTCAAAGATAAGCGTACCCTCAACGCTCTTACCGATACATACCGCGGTCTTTGATTCGTTGTTTACAAACTCCTCCGCCTCGATAAGATCGCGCAGGGAAACAAGAGAGGGCACCTTGTTGGGCACCTCAACGCCTACCGCGCTTTTACCGGGGATAGGAGCTTCGATCCTTATGGATTCTGCCGCCATAGCAAGCGCGATATCGTCGGAAAGCTTCTCGATCTGGTTTACGCGCACGCCCTTTGCAGGCACTATGGAATATCTTGTGATACGCGGTCCGCGCTCAATTCCGCGCACGGTAGCGCGAATATTGAAGGATTCAAGCGTATTGATAAGCTGATCCGCACCAAACTGTATCTCGTCGTTGATGCGCGAAAGATCCTCTTCCTTACCGGGGGCAAGAAGATCTACGGGCGGGAATATATACTTCGAATAATCTGCAATCTTTTTCTTCACCGGTGTCTCCTTTGTTGTAACCGTAGCGTTTGCAAACGGGGGCTCGTCCTCATCTTCGTCAAACGGGGGCTCTTCGCCGTCGGTACCGTCCCCGTCCTCTGCAAATTCGCCGTCCTCACCGCCATCAAGATCCTCGCCGCCATCATCGGCACAGTCATCCTCTCTGTCCTCGGTGTCGGCATTATCCGCTGCGGCATTATTGCCTTCGTCAAGCACGGTAAAGTACTTGCGGTAGCCGTCAATATCGGGATTTCTTTCGTCCTCGGGGATAATTTCGGGTGCAAATGCCTCCTCAGCGCCGTCTGCTACGGATTCTGCATCGGCATCCTCGTTTTCATCATCCTCGTCGGTATCGGTAACAAGCACCGCATCAAGCTTAACGCGCTTTACCTCAAGGGTATCTGCCGCTGCCGCCGTGCCGAAGGTCATATCATTATCGGTGCTGCCGTTTTTAAATGCGGGGGAATCCGCAGTATCGTCAATAAAGGTAAATGCGCTCTCGCTCTCATCGCCGCCAAAGGTCAGGGTAGAGTCGCTGCCGTTATCCTCGGGGATGACCTCACCGTCACCAAAGGTAAGGGAAGCATCACTCTCCTGCTCATCTCCGAACGTAAGGGAAGCGGAGGGCGTTGCAGACTCGTCCTGCTCAAAATCAAGCCCGGATGCCGTACCGTTGCTTTCACCGAAGGTGAATGCGCTCTCGCTTATGGCGGAAGCACCGAAATCAAATGCCTCAGTTCTTGCATTAAGCGGTGCGCGTTCGGCTGTGGGATCTGCCGCCGCGGTAACGGGTGCTTTCGTTTCGTTTTCTGTCGCAGAGTATGCGATCCTCGGCTCGTCTGCAACGGTATTTGCAACGTATCTGTAGCTCGTTGCGGGCCTTGTATATCCTGCGGTGGAGGAAGGTGTAGGTGCCGTCTCTGTCTGTGCGGCAGCTCTTGCCTCTTCAGCTCGGCGCTCCTCTTCGGCACGGCGCTCCTCTTCGGCGCGCTCGGCATCTGCGATCCTTGCCGCTTCTGCTATCCTCGCCGCTTCCTCAGCCCTTTGTGCCTCGGCGGCTCTTGCTTCTTCCGCCTCTTTTCTTGCCTTAAGCTCTGCCTCGCGCATTGCCTCGTTTTCCGCGCGCCTTCTGAGCGCAGCCTCTCTGTTAGCCTCAAACGCCTCTATGCGCTTGATGCGCTCAACCTGCTCGGGTGTAAGATCTGCAATAAATTCCGAGAATCCCTTTGCAGCGCCCTCGCCGTTTTCGGTTGCACGGCTGGATGCTCTTGCGGCTCTCTTTTCATTAAGCGCAATATCGTAAGGATCAAAATCCTTGGTAAATATGGCATCTGCGCTGTCGTCTATGCCAAGGTCGGCAGCACTCGGAGCAGAGCTCGCAGCAGCAGACGTGCTTGCGGTGCTTGCCGCGGACGTGTTGCTTGGGGTGGCGGTCTGTGCCGCGGTGTTATCCACTGTGGGGATAGTTATGGTTACCCTTGGGGCATCGGTGCGCGCTTCGATATCGGGGGCGTTTACCGTTTCGCTGTATTCGGTGCTTGTGCCGCTCTCCCACGCCGTGCTGCTCTGCGCGGTATAGGTCTCGTCCTCACCGTCACCTCTGCCAACGGTGCTGCGCAAGCCGCCAACGCCAACAAAGCCCGTTTTTGTTTCCTTTATACCTATCTCGGGTATTTCAAGAGTTTCAATACCGTTATCGGTAGCAAAGAATTCATCCTCAAGGAAGGGGGCATCGCGGCGGTCTGCCTCTTCTGCTTCCTTGGCAAGGCGTGCTTGTTCGTCACGGCGCTTTTTCTCCTCTGCGCGTGCTTCAAGCTTTGCACCGAAGTTAAGTATATCGGCAAGCCTTTCAAGGAAGAAGCGGGACATTGCCGATCCGCCGTCCGTAAAGAAATATATCGCATAAAGCACGGCGATGAGAAGAATAACTATGATAAGTCCTATCTTGCCTATTACGGCGGTAATGCCGTATGCAAAAACGCCGCCTACCCAGCCGCCGCCGATATTCATCTTTCCGTTCTCGTAAAACTCACCGGGGGTAAATACAAGCTCGGACGTAAGGTTGGGTATGATATATGCGATCATGGAAAGGGTTATCAAGGTAACCAGCGAAAATACTATCCTGAATACGATCTTACGCCTTCTTACGTCAGAGAAGAAGAAAAGCGCGTGCAGGGCAATAAGCACCGGTATGGAATACGCCATATAGGAGAAGAGCCCCTTAAGCGCGGAAGATATAAAGCTGCCGAATTTTCCCGTTTCTCCCGTTATAAAGCAAAGGGTAATGAAAAGCGAAAGTGCCAAAAGAATTGCGGGCACGGCTTTTAAAAAGCCCTTGATCTGCACCTGCTCGGTATCCTTTTTTGCGCCGCCTTCCTCGGCTGCGGCATTCTGCGTGCCGCTTACTTCATTTATATTATCGGTCATCGTGTACCTCCGTTTGTCATATGTAAAAAAGAAAAAACTTCCTCATATAATATTTTAACAAATATTTTAGCCGAATACAAGAGCTAAAGAGAAAAAAATAAAATAAATATTTAGTGTTAAACATTGGTATTTACTATTGCAAAATCCGAAAAAATATGATATACTGTAATGTAATCCGAACCCCTTTACGGGGATATACCCCCGGGCGCTTGCCGCCCATGAAACACGAGGAGGCGTTATATGGAATATTCCGTACTTAAGAAAAATGACAAGGAGCTTTACGATGCCGTTATGCTTGAAGCATCAAGGCAGAAAAATAAGATAGAGCTTATTGCATCTGAGAATTTTGTATCGGAAACCGTTATGCAGGCAAACAGCACTATTCTTACCAACAAATATGCCGAGGGCTATCCCGGCCGCAGATATTACGGCGGCTGCGAATACGTTGATATGGTAGAAACACTTGCCATTGAGCGTGCAAAAAAGCTTTTCGGTGCAGCATATGCAAACGTGCAGCCGCATTCGGGTGCACAGGCAAATATGGCGGTATTCTTTGCGCTTCTTAAGCCGGGGCAAACCGTTCTTTCAATGAATCTTGCGCACGGAGGCCATCTTTCCCACGGATCTCCCGTAAATATATCCGGTGCATACTGGAACATCGTTCCTTACGGCGTAAGTGAAGAGAGTGAGACTATAGATTATGACGAGGTACGCCGCCTTGCTCTTGAGTGTAAGCCCGCGCTTATACTTGCAGGCGCATCCGCGTATCCGAGAGTGATCGATTTCGAGCGCTTTGCGGCTATCGCAAAGGAGGTTGGCGCATATCTT
>JAZRLU010000464.1:0-4603 GCA_045647045.1 Eubacteriales bacterium | reverse complement strand
GCGGCAAGTCTGCCAAGACCGCCGTTGCCGAGTCCGGGATCGACCTCACATGCGTAGATCTTATCGAATGAGGAGCCAAACTCCTCCATAATTCCGGATATATCATCATATATCCCAAGGTTCATAGAATCGTTCTTAAGCGATCTTCCGACAAGGAATTCCATACAAAGATAGCATATCTTCTTGCCGTCAACTGCTCTGATACGCTTTCTGAAGGCGGAGCGGTACTCAAGCATAATGTCCTTGATAACCTGTACCGTTGCCTGATAAAGCTGAACCTCTGTAGCGGATTTGGGATCGTAGACGCCTCTTGTTATAAGCTTCGCCTCGATTCGCTCCTTAAGCTCGCTTCTTGATATTTTTTCTTTTTTGCCAAGTTGTGCGTTTGTGCCTGCTTCGTTTATCATTGATAAATAAATCCTACCATTTCAAGAGTTTGTTGTATATGCGCATATACTTCTCTGCGGATACCTTCCAAGAGAAGTCAGATTTTTTAGCCTTCATAACAAGTGCGGACCACGCATCCTTGTTCTTATAAAGGTCAAGTGCCTTCTTTACGGTAAATAACAGTTCGTGGGCATTGTAATTATCGAAGGTAAATCCGTTTTCGCCTTCATAGCCGTAAGGCTTAATGGAGTCAAACAGACCGCCTACGGCACGTACAACGGGTACTGTTCCGTAAGAGCATGCTATCATCTGTGCAAGACCGCAAGGCTCGCTCTTTGACGGCATAACGAATATATCTGCCGCAGCATACATCTTTTTCGATATTACTCTGTCAAACTTGATAAGCGCCTTAACGTTAGCGTGGCGGCTTTCAAGATCGCGGAAGAGCTGCTCGTACTCCGGCTCACCTGTTCCGAGAATTACGAACTGCATATTCTCCATAACAAGCTCGTCTATTATCGTTCCGACAAGGTCGATACCCTTCTGCGATGCAAGTCTTGTGATCATAACCACAAGGGGGATATCCGCCGAAACCTCAAGTCCAAGCTCTGCCTGAAGAGCAAGCTTGTTCTTCTTTTTACCGGATTTAACCGTACGCGCGGTATAGCTTGCATAGATATCTCCGCCGTGCTCGGGCGAGAAGTATCCGTAATCTATACCGTTGATAACACCAACCATCTTTGCACTTACCGTATTGATAACCTCAGCAAGACCGAAGGCAAAGAAATCGTGATGAAGCTCATACGCATAGTTCGGGCTAACGGTTGTTATAAAGTCGGTAACGGTAAGCGCACCCTTCATAAGGTTTATGCAGCCCTGCCATTCAACAACAGATCCGTATCCGTCAAGCGCAAATATATCGCCGAGGATCTCCATACCGAACTTGCCCTGATACTCGATATTATGAACGGTATATACCGTTTTGATCGAGGAAAGATTGTAATTGCCCGAATATTTTGTTTTAAGATATATAACAGCAAGCGCAGACTGCCAGTCGTTTGCGTGAAGCACGTCGGGAATATTACCGGTCTGAAGCATAAATTCAACGACAGCAAGTGAGAAGAATGCAAATCTCTCACCGTCATCATATTCACCGTAAAGGCGCTTTCTGTCAAAATAATAATGATTTTCAACGAAATAATACGCTACGGAGCCGTTTTGGATCTTATATATAGTCGCACCGGTCTCACGCCATGCGTATTTAAACGAAATATCCTTAACCTTTATAAGCTTTGACCTGAACTCCGCCTTCATCGTATCGTACAGCGGGAGAATAACGCCAACCTCGCTATCGGGATCGGAGTCTGCAACCGCCTTAGGAAGTGCGCCGAGAACGTCACCGAGACCGCCGCTTGCCGCGTAAGGATTAGCTTCGCTCGTTACGTATAATATTTTCATATTTACTTCTTAAACCTTTCTGCCCTTCTGTACAAAGAACGGCATATTTTCGCTGCCCGAAAGCACAGTGCCTTCCGTTACGATCACGTTCTTATCGGTAACTATGCAGTTAAGAGTTGCGTTTTTCTCAATTACAGAGCCCTGGAATACTATAGAATTCTTAACAACAGCGCCCTTGCCGATGCGTACGCCTCTCGATATTACGGAGTTCTCTACCGTACCCTCTATGATACAGTCATCAGCGATAAGAGAATTCTTTACGGATGCGCCGGTAGAATATACTACGGGAGCGGAGTTGTGTACTCTTGTGAAGATAGGACGCTCTCTTACACCGAGAAGAGATGCGCGGGATGCGGGATCTGTTGCAAGAGCTATGGAGTATCTGTAGTAATCAAGGAAGCTTGATACGCAGGCTGCATATCCCTCGTAGCAATAGGTACGGTAATTTGCCTGCTTATACTTTGCAAAGAGCATAGTTGTGAAGCTGCCAAAGCCGTATGCAATAGCCTCATCTATAAGAGATCTGAGATAAACGGTCTTCATAACGAAGATATCAAGCGCCATTTCGGGATTTTTCTCGGTTGCGGCGGTTGCCATAACCAAGTCATCGATCTTGCCGCTATCCTGAGCTACAAACATACGGGGATGCTTGCACGTATATCCCTGCTCGGGAATACGGGTAACCATCGTAATGTCCGCACCTGTCTTTTCGTGGTAGGAAACCACGTCTGCAATATCAATATTGAGAACAGTATCGGAATCAAGAAGGATAACGTGCTCCTCCTTAAACTCATCTATATACTGCTTCATATTGATAAGCGCCTCAAGATGCGTTGCAAATACCTTTGCACCTGCATTGGTAGCCGTTTGATAAGGAGAAATGATATTGATGCTATCCTTTCTTCTTGCAAGGTCCCAATCCTTACCGCTACCGATATGCTCTACAAGAGATCTGTAGTTATAGTTTGCAACTACGTTGATGTTTGATATGTTAGCGTTTACAAGATTGGAAAGGCAGAAATCAATGAGTCTGTATCTGCAGGCAAAAGGAATTGCCGCAACAGTTCTGCCCCTTGTAAGTCTGGAAAGAGTATTATCGTTAAGATTGGAGAATATTATACCCGCTGCACTGATAGCCATATATTTATACCTCCTTAATTAGCATCGGCGCCGATAACGGAGCCCTTAGCAATAACTTTTATATTCTGCTTGTCCGCGCCCTTGACTCCTACCGTAACGCCTGCAAGAAGCTCTACGTCCGAATCAACGATAGCGGTGTAAACCTTTGCGCCTGCGCGTATCACAACGTCATCCATTATGATAGAATCGTAAACCTCTGCGCCCTCTTCGATAATAACGCCGCCCGAAAGTATGGAGTTAACAACGGTTCCGTTGATAACGCATCCCTCGGAGATCATAGAATTGATCATCGTTGCATTTTCACCTACGAACTGAGGCGCTCTTGCCTCGTTTCTCGAATAAACGCGGAAGTGTGCATCGCGAAGGTTGAGCACGGGATCCTCACCGATAAGGTCCATATTTGCCTCCCAAAGCGAGGAGATAGTTCCAACGTCCTTCCAATAACCGTCAAAGCGGTAAGCTGCAAGCTTTTCACCGTTTGCAAGAAGCGCGGGGATGATGTTTTTACCGAAATCGTTAGAGGACTCGGGATCAGCCTCATCGTTCTCAAGATATTCAATAAGAGTTTTCGTATTGAATATGTAAATACCCATTGATGCCTGATTGTTTTTAGGATTCTTAGGCTTCTCTTCAAACTCGTAGATCGTATCGTCTGCATTGGTATTGCATATACCGAAGCGGCTTGCCTCCTCCATAGGAACGGAGATGGTTGCAATAGTGCAGGTAGCCTTAGTCTGCTTGTGATGTGCAAGCATCTTGGAATAATCCATTCTGTATATATGGTCACCCGAAAGGATGAGCACATACTCGGGATCGTACTGCTTTATAAAGTGGATGTTCTGATATATGGCGTTTGCGGTGCCCTTATACCAATCCGATTTTTTATTACCCTGATAAGGAGGAAGCACGGAAAGACCGCCTCTTGTACGGTCAAGGTCCCACGTAGCTCCGTTTCCTATATATTCATTTAACGCGAGGGGCTGATACTGGGTGAGCACACCTACGGTATCAATTCCGGAATTGATGCAGTTGGAAAGAGGAAAATCAATGATCTTATACTTACCTCCAAACGAAACTGCCGGCTTTGCCGTCTGCGTCGTAAGCTCATAAAGTCTTGAGCCCTGACCTCCGGCAAGGAGCATTGCGATACATTCTTTTTTACAATACATCTTAGGTCTCCTTCAAAATTTTATTTGTTAGCTTTTTGTCGCTGAGTATTAAACCGGAAAATGCTGGAACAGTTATATTTGCGTAATATTGCTTACCAATTTTATAAATTTCGGTATCAAAGTCGGTCACACCGATATCACCCGTATCAAAAATGCACTCAAGATGCCCACTCTTGACAGGGATCGTTATCCTCTGCTCTGTGCCCGAGAAGCTCAGTACCGTTATGATGCTTCCGCGCCTTGCGTTTCTGCGGAATGCAACGAGATTTTTCTCCCCCTCGTCGGCAAGAAGCCAGGTAAATCCGTCCTCCGACAGATCAAGCTCCCAAAGCTCCTTGTGGGAAAGGTAGAAGTGATTAAGTGCGCGCGTGTAATCACGGAACGCCTTATGCTTAGGATAATCAAGCATAAACCATTCAAGAGAGCTTTCATAATCCCACTCTCTGAAC
>JAZRLU010000463.1:0-10260 GCA_045647045.1 Eubacteriales bacterium | reverse complement strand
CTTGATAACGTAAAGGCATACAACGGTACCGCTAACCCCACCAAGCTTCCCGATGACGATTACGGTATCAACGTAATTGAGACTCAGGCAAAGACCGAGCAGATCCTCAGCGCAAACTCAGAGAAGACCGCTCTTCAGTACATTGCAGAGGGTCTTGTTATGAAGGTAGGCGTTAACTACTGCCTTGATAACAACAATAAGAGAACCATCTTTACAAAGGACGGCGTTGCATACGGTGCTCCCGTAAAGATGAACGGCGAGGTTTACGTACCTCTTCAGGCTATCCTTGATTGGATCGGCTATCCTATGTATCAGCACGATGATAAGCTTTCCTACGATATCGCAACCGAGAATGGATCTACCTTCGTAACCATCGGTCGTGATACCGCAACCTCCAACGGCGAGCTTATCCAGCTTAATGCAGCTCCCGGCTATGCAACCAGCAAGGAGACCGGTGAGCAGTACCTCGTTATCGCTATGAGCGATATTGAGAAGCTCTTCGACGGTTACCACGTAACCTATGACGATATGGGTCTTATGGTAATCTCTCTTGGTGAGAACCTCTTTGACAGAAGCTCCGACCTTGACCTTATGCTTGACGTTATGAAGAGATTCATATACGATTACAACGACGGTGAGGGCTACTATGCTTCCGTAAAGGAAAACACCAACAACTTCCAGCACCCCTACATCCTTGCAACTCAGGATGATTTCGATAACCTTAACACCGCATACCAGGCTGAAGCGGGCACGCTTAAGTCCTATATTACCGCTGTTCTTAAGGAAGCTGATACCGTTTACGCTAAGTACGCAAACGCAGATCCCGCAGCAGCAGGTAAGTATCTCTCCGCAGATATTCTTAACCCCAACGCAGATGCAGAGAACAACGGCTATGATGCTTACGTAGGCCGCCTTGATGCAGCAGCTGATTATAACGAGCAGCTTCGCGTTCTTGCACTTGCATACCAGATCACCCGTGACTATAAGTACGCTCACCTCGCATATGAGTTTGCAGTATCTATGGGCAAGTGGGATCACTGGGGTCCCTCCTACTTCGTAAACTGTGCAGATGCAACCGCAGCTTATGCAATGGCTTACGACTGGCTTTACAACGTATGGACCGAGCTTGGCTACGATCTCGCCGTAATCGAGTCTGCTCTTTACAAGCACGGTATCCTTGAGGGCTACCGCTCCAGCACAGGTCAGGAGTGTGAGCACCTTTCCAACCAGACTGACCTTTCCGCATACACCACCTCTAAGGACAGCTGGAACATCATTTCCACCTCCGGTATGGTAATCGGTTCTCTCGCGCTTCTCGGCGTTGATTACCTCACAGAGGTAGAGGGCAGATACGATGAGGCTTACATCGATTACGTAACTGCAGCAAAGTACATCCTTGAGAACAACACCGTTACTCTTATCGAAAACGGTCTTACCATCTATGCTCCCGACGGTTCGTTCGCAGAGTCTCCCACATACTGGAGCTATGCTACCAACGCATTCACTCTTATGAGCTGGGCTCTTGAGACCTCCGTTGGTAACGACATGGGCTTCATGAGCACTTGGGGCATCGATAACACCTTCTACTACGCACTTCAGATCGAGTATCCCTCCTACGGTGATTACATCGTTCCCGAAGGATTCGATTATGATTCCGCATCCGGACTTCAGATCTGGAACTACCACGAGGCACTTGCAGGCGATCAGTGCACTGATCTCTTCTTCTATGCAGCATACGCTGTAAACGATAATGCTCTTGCAGCTATCCGTAAGGATCAGCTTAACAAGAAGGCAGTTTCCATCTGGGACGTTCTCGGCTACGAGGCTGATTATGAAGCACTTACTACCGACGGTATTGAGCTTGCTCTTGACTACGTATATGCAAACCTTGACGGTGTAACCTCTCGTTCCGATTGGGAGAGCGGTAGCATCTACGTTGGTATCATGGGTAACGCAAATGACCTTTCTCACGGTCAGCTCGACTCCGGTAACTTCATCTACGCTAACAAGAACTTCACTTGGTTCACCGATCTCGGTGCAGAGGATTACAACGTTCACGGTGCATCCGATCCTGCATACAGATACGGCTACTACAGAAATAACGCAGAGGGTCACAACACTCTTATCGTTTACTCCGATCTTGCAACTATGCCTCAGGGTCAGCTTGATTCTGCTGCAGGTGTGCTTGAGGATTACTACATCGGCGATGCAGGTATGTATGCGATCATCAACAACACTGACGTATACGGCGATACCGTTAACTCTGCATACCGCGGAATGCTCTTCACCAACAACCGTTCTACCGTAGTTATTCAGGATGAGGTAACCTTCATCAACATCCGTTCCTGCGCATGGGTTGCACAGACGGCTGCTACCGAGGTTATCGTAAACAACACCGACTACAGAAGCGCGATCCTTCGCCAGAACATCAACGGTGAGGACGTTTGGATCAAGGTTTCTATCGTATCTCCCGACGCTAACATCGGATTCAAGGTAACCGACGCTTACGATTTCATGGTAAGCACTCACGCAAAGAACTTCTCCACCAAGGCAGGTAAGGCTCCTGAGTACGACAGAAGCATGTACAAGAAGCTTGTTATCAATGCAGAGAACGTGCTTTACTTCAACTGCGCTATCGTAATTGAAGAGGTTGACGGTCCTATGAACTCCGATCCCGCTCAGTACGAGTACACCGCAATGAGCGAGTGGACAGTAACCGATACCTTCGTTCCTACCGTTAAGGACGAAACTCACATCGGTAACTCCGACCTTGTTGATATCAAGGATTACGGTTCAGTAGCAAACACCTACGCTTCCAACAGAGTTGCCTTCACCACCAGAACCGAAGAGTTCTTCAAGAACATGGCTCACGTTGCTGCAGCCGTTGAGATCTTCGGTAACACCGGTGCGATCAAGGACGTTAAGGAGGTTTGGGAGGTTTACAAGGAATACCTCATATCTCTTGATATGTATAACATGTACAAGGATTATTACAACGAGCTCAGCTCCAATAATTCTATGATGTCTATGTTCCTTGGCGGATATACTTACTAATAAGCTTTCAGCCAAATAATAAAGGGCTACCTCGGATCTTCCGGGGTAGCCCCTACTTTTATAAAAAATCTGCCCCGTGCTATGCACCCCGGGGCAGACTTTTCTTTTTTGGTAAATTAAAGCTTATCTATAACTCTTTTTAAAAGCTCTTTTTCCTCGCATGTCAGCTTATCCTCAGAGCTTTCAAGCACGGCGCGAAGGGCGCTGCGGCTCTTAAAGGCATCTGCCGCGTTGTGAAGGGGCAGCTGCTCGCGCTTTTGATTTTCCTTTGCGGCGATCTCATCGATAACGTCCTTCATATATGCAAAGATCGGGCTTTCCTTCGTATAAACCGCAGGTGCGTAGAAATTAAGTCTACCGTCACCGAAAAGCTTATATACCTTTTTCTTATCACCCGAATTTGGATCGTATACTCCTATGGAATATCCGCCCTTTTGCTTAACGAGAGTCATACACGGGATATCCGTTGCACTGTCACCGATATAAACGATGTTCTCGTATGCAACGTTTCTTTGCGTGTGCGGCAAGCTATCGTTTACGCGTGCATCGTATTCCTCAAGATAGCCCTTTGCTATTCTGAAGATGAACTGCGTTTTTGTGGTGTAGTTAACTACCTGCGCGGGCCACTCTGCAATACCGTCTGCAGAATAGAGGTAAGAGGAGGCGTAAACGCGCGTGATGTAGGGTGCAATGCGGCTGCCCTCAATGATCTCCTTAAGACCTGAGGAAATTATATAATGCTCAACGTCAATACCGCGCTCTGCGGCGTAGGCGTTTACGTTTTCAAACCAGCTGTCAACACCCTCGTAAAGCTGAACGTCTCTGCCGATCTCCTTAAAGTATTCCTTGCGCAGGGATTTGCCCTTGAACTTGGAGTATTTGATAAGCTCATACATCCAGGCAAGGTTGTTATCCATAAGATTTTGCACGGCAAGCGTGTCAGATTCATGCCAAAATTCAGACTTCTCTACACCAAAGGAGGGGATAAGAGTAAAGGTCTGCATATCATCGGGCGAAAGGGTACGGTCAAAATCGTAGCATATCGCCATTTTGGGGCGCGGCGTGGGCGCATCAAAGCTCATAGCCTCTTGGAAAACGTTTTCTTCAATGCTCATAAGCGTACTCTCCATTGTAAATTTAACTTTATATGCCTATTTTACATTATTTTACCGCACTTTGCAAGGCTATTGGCGAAAAAAATTCAAAATATAAGGAATAATAGAGGTAAATTTTTGTTTTTTGTTATTATTTATTGCAAAATACGTCGATTTGTAGTATAATTAAGAGTAAAATAAAATTTGAAAAGAGAAAAAAATATGTTTGAGGCAATAATTGAAAAGATAGAACGGTACGATACCGTTATAATTCACCGCCACAAAAATCCCGATGGAGATGCCCTTGGCAGCCAGATCGGTCTTTCCGAGCTTATCAAGGCGGCATATCCTTCAAAAAAGGTATACACGGTAGGCGATGCGGCAGGGAGATTTTCGTTTATGGAGGGCAGCACGCCCGATGAGATAAGTGACGCTGCCTACACCGATGCGCTTGCTATAGTGCTTGATACGTCGGCAGCCGCGCTCATCTCTGATGACAGATATAAAACGGCAAAGGATACCGCGCGTATCGATCACCACATATTCGTTGAAAAAATATGCGAAACAGAGGTTACCGACACCTCATACGAAAGCTGCTGCGGTCTTATTACCGAGCTTGCTATTGAGGCGGGGTGGCAGCTTACACCCCTTGGCGCAAAGTCTCTGTTCCTCGGTATGGTTACCGACTCGGGCAGATTCAGATACGATTCCACAAGCAGTAACACCTTCCGCCTTGCATCTCATCTTTGCACGGTTAAATTTGACACGGGGGATATTTATCGCAACCTTTATTCGGATGATCTTACCTTTGTAAAGCTCCGCGCAAGCTTCGCTATGAGAATACAGCTTGCCGCAGAGGGCCTTGCGTACATCTATACCGATATAGAAGAAGCACGTGCAACCGGCTTTGATAACTTTACGCTCTCCCGCGGAATGGTAAACGTAATGGGAGATATAAAGGGCATTGATATATGGGCAAACTTCACCGAGACCGAAGAGGGCGTGCTTGTAGAGCTTCGCTCCTCAAAATACAACATCAACCCCGTTGCGGTAGCGCACGGTGGCGGCGGTCACGCAAAGGCAAGCGGCGCAAAGATCAAGGATAGGGCAGAGGCAGAGCTTATGCTCTCCGAGCTCGCCGCAATTATAAAGGGAGAAACAAAATGAAAGATACAGTAAGAGCAATACTTAATAAGATCGGGGAGTACGAAAAAATTGCAATATTCAGGCATTTCCGCCCCGACGGTGATGCTGTTGGATCAACAAAGGGACTTTGCGAGCTTTTGCGCGCAACCTTCCCTGAGAAAAAGATAGTTCTTGAAAACAACGATTACTCCGAATACCTTAAGTTCCTCGGCGGTGAAGGGGAGCGTGAGAGTGATGAGTTTTTTGCGGACTGTCTCGGTATCGTTATAGATACCGCAACAACGCCGAGAATATCCTCAAAGAGATATTCCATGTGCCGTGAGATCATCAAGATAGACCATCATATCCCTACCGAAAGCTACGGCACAATCGAGTGGGTAGAGGAAGAGCGCTCAAGCGCCTGCGAGATGATTGCGGCGTTTTACGATGAGCTTCGTGACGAGCTTAAAATGACCAAGGATGCCGCATATTATATCTATTGCGGAATGGTTACAGACTCCGGCAGATTCCGTTTCCGTGACGTTTCGGGCGAGACCATGCGCCTTGCGGGAATGCTTCTTGAGGTAGGCATTGATACGGAGGTGCTTTACTCCAACCTCTATCTTCGTGATTTTGATTCCTATAAGTTCGAATCCTATGCAAGAAGCAAGATGCAGATAAGCCAAAACGGCGTGTGCACCCTTTTTGTTACAAAGAGAATGCAAAAGCGCTTTGGCCTTTCGCGCGAGGATGCAAGTGCAAGCGTATCTTATATGGATTCCATCAAGGGAAGCCTTATTTGGATAGCATTTATAGAGGGTGACGGTGAGATCCGTGTGCGCCTTCGCTCCCGTTTTGTTACGATCTCCGACCTTGCCGAGAAATACGGCGGCGGCGGTCACGCCTGCGCGGCGGGTGCAACCGTGCACAACCGTGCTGAAATGAAGCGCCTTATTGCCGAGGCAAACGATCTTCTCGGTAAATACAAGGCTGAAAACGAGGGCTGGTTATGAAAATACTGATCACTAATGACGACGGTATTTTTGCTCCCGGTATAGTTCCGCTTGTTGAATGGGCAAAGCGCCTTGGTGAGGTGGTGGTCGTTGCTCCGAAAATAGAGCAAAGCGGCAAGAGCCACGCTATAGAGTTTGTTAAGCCCATCGAGATCAAAAGGGTAAACGTTTTCGGTGATGACGTGCGCGCTTACGCTATGGATTCAACTCCTGCAGACTGTGTCCGCTTCGGTATAAACGGTCTTGGCGAGCGTTACGATCTTGTTCTTTCGGGTATCAACAGGGGCGTTAATCTCGGCGTTGATATGATATATTCCGGTACTGTTGCGGCAATATTTGAGGCGGCGTATTGGGATCACCGTGCGCTTGCTTTTTCTACCTATCCCGATAACCGCGACGGTGCGGCGGCTATGCTTGACCGTGTGTGGCAATACGTAAACGAAAAAAAGCTTTTTGAGCACAATCCCATATGGAACGTTAACGTACCGTATGAGCCAAAGGGCTTACGTATAACAAAGCAGGGAACACCCTATTTTACCGATGGCTTTAAGCTTGTTGATGAAGAGAGGGATATGTACGTTCAAACGGGTGAGATGATCCCCGATGCCTGCCCCACGGATATGGAGCGTGACACGGTTGCTTTAGTAAACGGATATATATCCTTAACTCCTCTTACTCTTTCAAGAACCGCAAAGGACGTTTTTGAACGTTTAAAGGGAGAAGTTTGATTTAACGCTTGACTTTTTTGGATTAAAGTGGTAAAATTGTATCGCACAAAAGCAAAAAAAGAAAGGATCTAAAAATGGAAAACGAAGTTGTACAAACCGCTCCCACCTGGTCTGAAAGACTTTCGGGAGTTCTTGATACCGTTATCGGTTGGGCAACCAACACGGGTATTAAGATCATTATTGCACTCATCATTATGCTTATAACGTTTAAGATCATAAACGTTATTGGCAGAAAGATCGAAAAGGCAGGCACTACCGGTAAGCTTGACAAGACCTTGTCCAAGGTATTTGCTTATATATTCAAGCTTGGACTTAAGATCGTTATCGGCATTTGCCTTGTTGGTTACGTTGGTATAGACACCAGCGGACTTGCGGCACTTGTTACCTCCCTTGGCGTATGCGTTGGCTTGGCAGTTAACGGTGCGCTCTCCAACCTCGCAGGCGGCGTGCTTATCATCATAACCCGTCCGTTCAAGGTTGACGATTATATCGAGGCGCAGGGTGTAAGCGGTACTGTTGATGAGATTCGCATCACCGCAACAAGGATCATCACGCCCGATAATAAGGTTATCTACCTTCCCAACGGTGCGCTTTCCTCGGGTACTATCATCAACTACTCCGAGAAGGATACAAGAAGAGTAGATCATACCTTCTCTATCGCATATGAGAACGATGCAGAAAAGGCTATGGAGCTTCTTCGCGGCATAGTTGATGCACACGAGCTTGTACTTAAGGATCCCGCTCCTACTGTAAGAATGAGCGGCCACGGCGAGTCCAGCATCAATATCGTTGTTCGCGTATGGACCAAGAGCTCCGATTATTGGACCGTTCACTTCGATCTTCTTGAAACCGTTAAGGCTGAATTTGATAAGGCAGGCATTTCTATTCCTTACAACCAGCTTGACGTTCATATCAAGAACAATTAAGGTATAAAAGAAAAAAGCCCGTAGGGCATAAGAAAAGCACGAAAGAGGTATTCTTTGTCAAGCCTCCTTCGTGCTTTTTTTTACTTTCACGCGCCTTACTTGTTGATAATGCTTACGTTCTCGGGGTGGATTCCGGTTGCCTCGTAAACTATTGCGAGAATCTGCGCGGTATCCTTTGCAAGCAGCTCCTCTGCGCTTACGATAACGCTTACGCAGTCCTCGCCGATAACCGCAACGCACTCCTCAAAGCCCTTTGCCTTCACAAGCGTTTCTATATTCGCCTCGTTTTGGATATCACTTGCGATCTTTGCGATCTTTGCCTGCGCCTCCGCCTTGGTTTCGGCATCAGCGTCCTCCGATGTGGCTACAAGTGCAAGCACGTCAAGCGCCTCGTCACGCGATTGCTGGCGAGTAAGCGCCGCGGAGGTGAAGTAATCCGAGCCTCCATCGGTAGTGCCCGTGGATGCGGAATCGTCGTAATTATCCTCCATATTGTTATCGCCGTAGCCCATAGCATCCGTGGGATCGTAGAACCAGCGGTAATTAAGGTAAACCGCAAGCCCGATCATAACAACCGCTACGGCAACGATTACGGTGCGCGCAATGCGCGAGTGGAAGAAGCTTTTTGCTTTTTCGTTTTTCATTTATTCGGTACTCCTTTTTTGTTTTACTGATAAAAGATATGCCAAAGCGAGGGGAGGTATGACAGTTATTTTCTTTCAAGAACTGCAATTCTGTTGCTGCCGATATCAAACAGTGCTCGCATAAGCTCGCATATATCGGCTCGCACCCTGTCATTTTTGCCCCCGTCGCAAACAACGGTAACGCCCATCACGCGCGGCGGCGTTGTTGCTATTATTGCAGAGCCCTTGTATTCGTGCTTTTCTCCCTCTGAAAAGCTTACCGTAACCGTGCATTTTCCAACGCCGCGTACAGAGGCGCAAAGCTCTGTCAGCTCATCTTCAAGCTGTGCCTTGTAGGCGGATAGCGAGTCTGTATTCTCATTGGACTCGCCATCTAAAAGTGACGGAAGTATGATAAGCGCAAGGCATACCGCCAAGGCAGGGATAAGGTATAGCCGCCGTTTATCTGCCGAAAAGAAATCCGTAATATATTTAAATACCTGAGCCATATTCGTATCTAACCTCGCAATTGCTTATTCCCTGAGCGGTAAGATATCGCGCTACCGCCGCTCTGTCAGCACTTATGCCCGTGCCCGAAAGCGTAACGGATACGCGCTCTGCGGTAACCGTCTCGGCATTAAAGCCGCTGATGCTAACGCTTACCGCACCGTCATCAAGGTGCCACTCTGTACATATAAGACGCTTTATGCCTGCCGCGTAGGCATCCTCAATAACGGAGGCAACGGTGCTTTCGGATTTTACCGTTATATCCGTCCACGGCAGGTCGTGCGGCAGGTCAGCACCCAAGATCCCTGCCAAGGGAAGCACCAATGCGGCAAGCAGTATCGCGCCGAGCGCCATTCGCTGTGCACGGTTACCGTGCGTGCGGTAGCCTATAAATGAGGCTAAAGAGACCGTGGCGGTAAGCGCTACGGTATATATAACGGCGTTTTCTATGCGCTCACCCCCCTTACCGTGATAACAAAGCATACTACCTCAAGTATTGATATAATAACGGATGACGTTATAGGTGCAATAAGGCAGTCAAGCGAGGCGCAGCTCGTTTCAAAAAAGCGCGCACCGCTATCAGAGCCTAAAAATCTGCTTGCCGCAGCACCTATACAAAGGCAGATGCGAATAACGAAAAGCTTAAATATCGGGGCGGTAAGATAAAAAAGAATAACGCAAACCGCAAACGGTCCAATTATTCCCGAAAGAAGCTTAACGCCGCTGATAAGCGCGCCTATAGATCCCGATATTACGTTACCCACAACGGGCACAGTGCCGCTGATCGCGTACTTGGCACCGCGCAGGATAAGTGTATCCTTTCCCGTGCTTATTGCCGTGCCCATCGAAAGCGTACCAAGGATCACAAGCGGCGCCAAGCCGAAAAGAAAGAAGAAAAGGCTGCGCACGCTTTTTGTAAAGCTGCTTATTCCTTGCCCCGTATCAATGCTGCTTATAACGTTAAGTGAGAAAATAAGGGTAAAAAGAAGATAAAGCTTGTCAAGAATAAGCCATTCGCAGGCGCTGAGGGTAAGCCCCATTCCCGTAGCGTATACAGAGGCGGTCCCTGCGCCAATGCCGATAGATGTAACGGCGGTAACTATAGGTACAAGCTCGCCAAAAAAGGAGTATGCCTTGCCAAGCCCACCCTCGGCGGCACATATCGCATTGCATATGTGGGCAAGCAGGGG
>JAZRLU010000462.1:0-5562 GCA_045647045.1 Eubacteriales bacterium | reverse complement strand
GGCAACTTTATGAACGGCGAGGCATTTGGCGGCAAAACCGATAGCTTTTTACGTATGGGCGTTGATAACGATCTTGTTTTCAGAACCTTCGGCGAGGGCGGTACGGTGTACGTGCACCCCACCTTCCTTTACGAATCGCTTTGGAATCTCGTTGGATTCGTGCTTATAAACGTATTCTATAAGCACAAGAAATATGACGGTCAGATATTCCTTATGGTATTCGGCTGGTACGGTCTTGGCAGAATGATCATAGAGGGCTTGCGCACGGATAGCCTTTGGATAGGCCCCTTCGGCGTGCTTTCCGTTATAGCGCTTGTGCTTGCGGTAGCGGCTATTGCGGTATTCCTTGTGTTAATGCAAAAATTCGTTACACTTATAAAGGCAAGGTGCTATAAGGGCAATATTCAGTATGCCGCTTATGGCGCACTCGGCACGGTAGTGCTCGCTTGCTTGCTTGCGGTGCTTGACGTAAGCCTTACTCTTACGCCCGCTCTTATACCTGCACAGCGCGTAAGCCAGGTGCTTGCGGCACTGATATTTACCGTCTCTGCCGTTATACAGATATATCTTGCATTTAAGCGCCCAAATAAGCCATTTTACGTAAAACCCGTAACGGAGAAGAAAAGGAGTTAACTATGGCAACTGTTATGAGTGGAAAAGAGGTTGCAGCTCACGTAAAGAGCGGCGTGCGTGAAGAGGTAACGCACCTTGCATCCCTTGGCATAACCGTTAAGCTTGCGGTTATTCTTGTAGGAAACGATCCTGCATCGTCTGTATACGTAAGAAATAAAGAAAAGGCGTGCATTGACAGCGGTATTATTCCTATGCAGATAGATATGCCCGAAAATACAACAGAGGCGGAGCTTATAGCGCAAATAGACCGACTCAATGCCGATAAAACGGTAAACGGTATACTTGTTCAGCTGCCCCTTCCTCGCCATATAAATTCAGAGGCTGTTATAGAGCGCATTGATCCCACAAAGGACGTAGATGCCTTTACTTACGGTAGCGTAGGCAGAATTTGTACGGGTAAATACGGCTTTCTTCCTTGCACTCCTGCGGGAATTATGGAAATGCTCTCATATTACGGCATAGATCCTACCGGTAAAAGATGCGTTATCGTTGGCAGAAGCAATATAGTAGGCAAGCCTATGGCAATGCTCTTGCTTAATGCAAACGGTACGGTTACCGTTGCTCATTCTAAAACCGCAGATCTTTCCTCTATCACCCGTGAGGCGGATATACTCGTTGCCGCGGTCGGCAGGGCAGAGTTTATCAAGGGTGATATGGTAAAGGAGGGCGCCGTGGTTGTAGACGTTGGCATAAACCGCCGAGAGGACGGTAGCCTTGTCGGAGACGTTGATTTTGATGCTGTAAAAGAAAAGGCATCCTATATAACGCCCGTGCCCGGTGGAGTAGGTCCTATGACTATAGCTATGCTTATGAAAAATACGCTTACCGCCGCAAAAATGCAAAATAATGCCTAAATTCTACATTTTTTAGAAAAAAGCAAAAAAACTTTCAAAAAAAGGTTGACAAATCCCATTTTATACTATATAATAGTCAAGTAAAAATATGAGATTATATCTCTTTGCAAAGCGAAGGGAGGGGAAATAAAGATGGCAGAGATCAGAGTAAAAGAGAATGAAACACTTGATAGCGCGCTTCGTCGTTTTAAGAGACAGTGCGTTAAGTCCGGCGTTCTTTCCGAGCTCCGTAAGAGAGAGCATTACGAGAAGCCCAGCGTAAAGCGTAAGAAGAAGGCTGAGGCAGCAAGAAAGCGCAAGTATAAGTAATTCCAAAGAGCAACCGCGTAAAATTCGCGGTTGCTCTTTTTTTCCTCGTTTTTCTTTGTATATGCGATCACCTTCGGTTAAAACTAACCGAAAGGAGAAGAAAAATGAAAAAAGTAATTTGTACCGTCGTGTTTTTATCACTTGCGCTTGCTATATGCCCCATACGTTTGAGTGCCGATGGGGCAGTTAATTGGTATATAAAAAGAAACGGCAATGAAAAGCCGGTTTTACCAAAGGAGCACGCCGTAGCAGAAGAGCTTGGCGCATATTATATAGGCAAGAGTGACGAAAAGGTTATATATCTTACCTTTGATGCCGGATATGAAAACGGTAACGTGGAAAAAACGCTTGATATTTTGAAAGCAAAGGGCGTACCCGCAGCATTTTTTATACTAAAGCATCTTGCGGTGAAAAATACCGATCTTGTTAAGCGTATGAGCGGTGAGGGGCATCTCGTATGTAATCATACTACGCGCCATGCCGATCTTACAAAGCTTACCGCAGAGGAAATATCACGCGATCTGTCTATCCTTGAGGATGCCTGCCGTGACGTATGCGGAGTTGAAATGGCAAAGTATTTCCGTTTTCCCGAGGGGCGCTACAGTAAAGCTGCCCTTGAGGCGGTAAACGCGCTTGGATATAAAACGGTATTTTGGAGCTTTGGCTATGCCGATTGGGATAATAACGGTCAACCTGCCGCAAAGCGCGCATACGATCTTATAATAGCAAATACACACCCGGGAGAGGTGATACTTTTGCATCCAACCTCAAAAACAAACAGCGAAATACTCGCCCGCCTTATAGATACCTGGCGTGATATGGGCTACCGCTTTGGCACGCTTGATGAGCTAACGGGGATGTAATTTATAAAAAAGAGCTGCCTTAAGTGCTTTTTGGTGCTTAAGGCAGCTTTAATTATTAAAATAGAGGGTTATTCCTCGTCTTTGATACCGTTGCGGCGCTTGATCTCGGCAAGGCGTTCTGCCTCGCTCACGTCATCCGTCATAACAGCTTCAACGTATTCCTCTGTGGGGCGCTCCTCGGGGTGATCTTCGTAATAAGGATCGATCATATATTGCTTTACCTTGGGATATGCCGCATAAAGCTTCATATAAGAGCAGGATGCAAAGAGAACCGTAAGAGGTAAGATCACCGCGGCGGGCAAAAGAATACCGCCCGTACCGAACAGGAATAAAAATTCAAGCGCAAATGCTATAACAACTCCAAGCGTTGCCATCAAATTACGCTTAAATCCAAGCAGGGCAAGGTTAAGCGAGTTTTTGATGATCTTGAAAACAGAAAGCTTGAACGTTACCATCTGGAGATAAATATAGAATCTCATTATAAAATACAAAATAAGGATAACTATATTGCACCAGAATACAAACGAAGCAAAGAAATCTGCCGTATATGCAATAAGGTTGTAAAGATTAAAGATAAGAAGTCCGCAAATAATGCCGTCTATAATACCAAAGGGAATAGACTGCTTGTAGTTGCGCTTTACCGCATACCAAAAATCGCTCCATACAAATATAGGCTCACCCTTTATCATATTACGCACGATGTATGCCGTTCCGGCGTTTACCGAGCCAAAGGTAAAGAGCGTAAGTGCCGCTAAGCCGTAGAATATGTAGTTAACTACGGTATTTGCAAGCGCCTGATTTTGAAGTCCAAGCACCGAATACAGCGCCATTTCGGAAGGATCGTAAGCTCCGTCTGCAAGGAAAAGACCTCCGAGGTTTTGATATACGTCCATAAAAGGCACAGAATACGGCTCTGTGAAATAACCCGAAAGATTAAGTATTAAAAATAAAAGAGGGAAATTTCCGAGCACCATTATTATGTTTACAGAAACGAGCTTGCTGAAATTGTTTTTATAGGAAATGAAAAAGCCCTTAAGACCGGGATCAAATGCGGCTTGCTTTTTGCTTATTCCTTTTCCGTCGCGGTTGGGGTCAAAAAACCTGAACCTGCGTTTCTTTTCTTGCTTGATATTACTCACTTTAAATGCTCCGTGAAAGTTATATAACTATGATACCACTTTTTATATATAAATGCAATACGCTTTTGATAAAATTATCAAAAACTTTATATTTATATCTATGATCTCGGAATATCCAAAAAATGAGAGCAATATGATTAATAAAAAAGATTGAGAGGTTTTTGGTGTGAAAAGGCTTGTTGCTTTTGTTTTGGCTTTTGCCCTTGTAACAATGCTTCCTTTTGCGGTATTTGCAGAAAACGAGACATATAACGGGGCAGAAAATAGCGATCTTGTAGAATACACGGGTGATATTCCTGCCGAATCGGCGGTGCTTATGGAGGCGGAAAGTGGCAAGGTGCTCCTTGCGGTCAATGCCGAGCGAGCACTCCCCCCGGCTTCGGTTACTAAAATTATGACGCTGCTGCTTGTAGCCGAGGCGGTAGAATCGGGTGCCGTTTTACCCGATGATACGGTTGTTATTTCCGCAAATGCCGCATCGATGGGCGGCAGCCAGGTGTTCTTAAAGGAGGGGGAGCGCTTCAGTGTAGAGGAGCTTATAAAATGCACGGTTATCGCAAGCGCCAACGATGCCGCCGTAGCACTTGCCGAAAAAGTGGCGGGGAGCACGGATGCCTTTGTGCGTATGATGAATGCAAGAGCCATGGCACTCGGTATGAAAAGCACGAATTTTGAAAATACCACAGGACTTGACGATACCACGCAAAATCATAAAACAAGCGCGCTTGATATAGCTATAATGTCAAAGGAGCTGCTTCGGCACGAAATAATTTTAAAATACAGCTCCGTATGGCAGGACACTATACGCGGCGGTGAGTTTGTGCTTACCAATACAAACCGACTTGTGCGCTTTTATGACGGATGCACGGGATTAAAGACCGGCTCTACTTCCTCTGCGGGATTTTGTATGAGCGCCACCGCAAAGCGCGGCGGTATGCATCTTATAGCCGTTGTAATGGGGGCTAAAACGCGCGATGTGCGAAATACGCTTGCAAGAGAGCTTCTTGATTTCGGCTTTTTGAATTATGCGGTATACTCGCGCCCCTCTCAGATGCTTGAAGCCTGCACGGTAAACCGCGGCACCCGCGGCGGCGTTATGCTTTCAACGTCAGGCTTTTCCGCGGTAGTAAAGCTTGCTGACGTAAATAAGATCGAGGCGAGGTACGATATCCCCGAAAGCATTGATGCTCCCATAGAAAAAGGCGATGCCGTAGGCAAGGTAACGTATAGCTGTAATGGGGTAATTATAGGCACGGAGGATATCGTTTGTACAGAGAAAATAGAAAAAATTGATTTCTCGCATATGTTTAAAAGGTTAATTTTGTCTATTTTTTATAAACTTTGCTGAATTAAAGTATTTTTGACGGAAAATACTTGAAAAATTGCATATTTTATAGTATAATAACTTCCAGTAAAACAGTAATCTTTGGAGGTTAGTAATATGGCATTAACTGTTAGCAATAAGTTCCTTTCGGGCTTCGTTTCCGATGCAGACGTGCTTGCTGTAAAAGGCGAGGCAGAGGCAGCATTTGATCTTGCAAAATCCGGTAACGGTGCAGGCTCGGATTTCCTTGGCTGGGTTGATCTTCCCGTGAATTATGACAAGGAGGAGTTTGCGCGTATTATCGATGCAAGCGAAAGAATAAAGAAATCCTGCGATATACTCGTGGTTATCGGAATCGGTGGCTCTTATCTTGGTGCAAGAGCTGCGATAGAGTTTGTAAAAAGCCCTATCTACAATAATCTTAAGAAGGATACCCCCGA
>JAZRLU010000461.1:0-1200 GCA_045647045.1 Eubacteriales bacterium | reverse complement strand
CCCCGTGACGGTAAGTTCATCGAAGAGATCGGTTACTACAACCCCCTTACCAATCCCGCTGACATCAAGATCGATGCAGAGAAGGCTACCAAGTGGCTTGCAAACGGTGCTCAGCCTACCGATACTGTAAGAGCACTTCTTAAGAAGTCCGAAATTATCAAGTAATTCAACTTTTATCGGAAGGATAGTTTCTTAATTGAAACCTGGTTTTAGGATGGATCTTAAACAGATACTTACAGATATCGCACGCGCAATCGTAGATACCCCCGATGCTGTAAACGTTATTGAAAACGTAGACGGTGATAACGTGGTTCTCACGCTTGTTGTTGCTGAGGACGATACGGGTATGGTTATCGGTCGCCACGGCAAGATCGCCAAGGCTATCCGCCAGATCATGAAGTCCGCTGCGAATACGTGTGGAAAGCACGTAACTGTAGAAATCAAATGAGTTATATCCGAGCATTCATATGCTCGGATATTTCTTTTTGTTCAAAACCAACATTTTTTATATTATTATACTGTCATTTAGCACAAAAATTTTGCCCTATTTTTTCCTCTTGTAAAAAAGGAGACGTTTATGAAAAAATTTATTATGGCGCTTGACCAAGGCACTACAAGCTCGCGTTGCATATTATTTGAGAAAAACGGAGCTATTGCAAGCATGGTGCAGCGCGAATTTACGCAGATATTCCCCAAGGAGGGATGGGTTGAGCACGATCCTTATACTATATGGTCAACACAGATAAGCGTAGCAACAGAGACACTTTACAAGATAGGTGCAACCTGGGATGACGTGTACGGAATAGGCATTACCAATCAGCGCGAAACCACGGTGGTTTGGGATAAGAAAACCGGCGAGCCCGTATATAATGCTATCGTATGGCAATGCCGCAGAACTGCAGATCTTTGCGAGGCTCTTACACGTGCAGGGCACGGGGATATGATAAAGAGCAAAACGGGGTTGCTTATAGATCCTTATTTCTCGGCTACAAAAATAAAGTGGATACTTGATAACGTAGATGGCGCAAGAGAGCGCGCAGAGCGCGGTGAGCTTGCCTTCGGTACGGTGGATAGCTGGCTTATATGGAAGCTGACAAACGGCGCGGTGCACGCTACCGATTACTCAAATGCTTCAAGAACGATGATATACAATATAGGGGAGCTTAAGTGGGATAAGGAGCTGCTTGAGCTGTTCAATAT
>JAZRLU010000460.1:0-12084 GCA_045647045.1 Eubacteriales bacterium | reverse complement strand
GTAATGGACGTTTCGTTTATTTCGGCAACCTATATTATGCCTGCAATTTACCTATGCTTGGCAGAGGGGGGCGAGTTTATTTGCCTTGTTAAGCCGCAGTTTGAGGTTGGAAAGGCGAATATCGGCAAGGGCGGTATCGTTAAGGATAAGCGCTTGCGCGATGAGTCACTTGCCAAGGTGGTTTCGTTTGGCGAATCTCTCGGATTCAGATTTTGCGGATCTATCATCTCACCTATAGAAGGTGGAGACGGTAACGTTGAATTTCTTGCTCATTTCAAAAAATGATCGGAGAATTATTTTGAAAAACATATTTATCGTTCCTAATCCCTCAAAGGATGAAGGATACAAAATAACGGCAGACGTTGCCGAGTATCTTCGCTGCCGCGGTGCATATATTGCTATGCCCGAAAATTGCGCAGATTCCGGTATTGATGCCGATTACGGATGTGAAAACTGTAAAAAATGCGATCTTGTTATCGTAATAGGCGGTGACGGATCGTTTATCGAGGCATCGCAATACGCGATAAAAAACGATATCCCCATAATAGGCGTTAATATGGGTAAGGTAGGCTACCTCAGCGAGATAGCCCCAAGCGAGATATCGCAGCTGTGCAAGATATTTACAAACGAATACAAGATCGAAAACAAGCTTTTGCTTACGGCTACCGTTGTATCCGAGGGGAGCGAGGAAAGAATAGACAGACTCGCGGTAAACGACGTTGTTGTTTCGCATACCGATTACCTTGGCATTGCAGATTTTTTGCTTTGCAGCAATGACGGCGGTATTCGTTACAGGGCAGACGGCGTGGTTGTTTCAACTCCTGCGGGCTCTACAGCATATTCGCTCTCATCCGGCGGACCCGTAGTCTCTCACGGTGCGGATGCCATGATAGTAACACCCATCGCGCCTCACTCGTTCTTTAACAGATCGATAGTTTTCGGCTCGCGCGAGAGCATAAATATAAAAAACGTCGGAAAATCGCATCTTAACATTACCGTTGACGGCAGGCTTGCCGCAACTCTTGCACCTGCGGATAATTGCATTATACGCGCCGCGGACAGAAGCATAAAGGTGCTTACGTTCAAAGAAAACAATATGTTTGCCAATCTTTTCGGCAAAATGAAAATTATGGAGGATGTATTATGAAAGCGCAAAGACAGAAAAGGATATTGGATATCATTGAAAGATATGATATCGATACTCAGGAGGCACTTCAGGATAAGCTTCGCGAGGAGGGCTTTGAGGTAACTCAAACAACCATATCACGCGATATTACTCAGCTTAAGCTTGTTAAGGCCATCACCGCTGCAGGCAAATACAAATACATAGTTCCTAACGTTCGTACAGAGGATAATATTGCCGTTATGAGCTCTGCACTTACCGATGCGGTAGTAAGGATCGTAGCAGCAAAAAATATAGTTGTGATCAAAACGCTTGCCGGTATGGCAAATGCTATCGCGGTTTGCGTTGATACCATTTTGCACGATAGCATTATAGGCAGCGTTGCAGGTGACGACACCATTCTTATCGTTACCGCAGACGATGATATAGCGGTTTCTATGGTTAACGATCTTAAAGCCGCCTTTAAGCTTGACAAATAAGCGGAGCCTGTATGCTTACATCATTACACATTGAAAATATTGCGGTTATAAAAAGCATCGATATAGACTTTGCGCAAGGCTTTTCCGCTCTTACGGGAGAAACCGGTGCAGGAAAATCAATAATAATCGACAGTATAAATCTTTTGCTTGGCAACCGTTTTGACAAGGAGCTTATCCGCAGGGGTGAGAGCACCGCAATGGTAAGCGGACTTTTTAGCGACCTTAACGGCGATTGCAAGGCACTTCTTACGGAGCTTGGCGTAAGTGCGGATGAGGACGGCAGCATACTTGTTCAGCGCTCTGTCAGCCAGGATGGCAGATCGCAGATAAGAATAAACGGCCGCGCGGCAAGCCTTTCGGTTTTAAGGGCGGTTTCCCACGCGCTTGTTAATATTCACGGTCAAAGCGATACTCACGCGCTTTCCGATAGCGCTACCCACGTAGACATACTCGATAAGTTTTCGGGCACGGAAGAGCTTTTATGCGAATATCGGACGCATTATTCTGCATATGAGCGCTACAAGCGCGAGCTTCATGCACTTGCAGAGCGTGAGAGCGAAAGGCTTCGCTATATTGAAATGCTTGAATATCAGATAGCCGATATTGATGCTCTTGCTCTTACAGACGGTGAAGAGGAGGAGCTTATCGACAAAAAGCTGAAGATAAAGAACAGCGAGCGTATAACAAAGCAGGCAACCTTTATCTACAAGGCACTGAAGGGCGGGGAAAAGATAAATGCAGCCCAGCTTATAGAGCGCAGCATTGCTTCGCTTTCATCGCTTGGTGACTGTATTCCCGATTTTGAAGCGCATGCAGAGCGCCTGCGTGACGTGCTTTCTGTAGTAGAGGATATCGCAGAGGAGGCTTGCTCGGCGCTTGACGGTATAGACGGTGATCCCACCGAAAAGCTTAACGATATAGAGTCACGCCTTGATAAGATCTCAAGGATCAAGCGCAAATACGGTCTTACCGTAAAGGACGTTCTTTTATTCAGAGAAAAAGCTGCAGCAGAGCTTGAAACCTATAAAAATTCCGACGATATCAGAAAAGATCTTGAAGCAGGTCTTGATAAATCATACAAGGCGGCGGCAGAGATAGCACGCCGCATACACGAGCTGCGCGCAAAGAATGCCGAGGCGCTTGAAAAGGAGATCTGCGCGATCCTTGAATTCCTTGATATGCCGAAGGTGGTATTTATTGCAGGTGTGAAGGAATGCTACGAAAACGGAGAGCTGAAATTGAATCCAAGCGGTGCTGATGCGGTAGAATTCTGTATAAGCGCCAACAGAGGTGCAGATCCGAAGCCCATATCGAAGATCGCTTCGGGCGGTGAGCTTGCAAGAATCATGCTTGCGCTTAAGAGCGTTATAGCCGATAAGGACGGCGTTATGACTATCGTTTTTGATGAAATAGATGCCGGAGTATCGGGCAAAACCGCTCGCAAGATAGGAATTAAGATGAAGCAGCTTTCGCATAACGTTCAGCTTCTTTGCGTTACACACAGTGCGCAGATAGCATCTCTTGCAGATGCTCATTTCCTGATCAGTAAGTCGGATATCGACGGTATGACAACTACTGCCGTATCACTTCTCGATGAGGAAGGCAGAATAGCAGAGCTTTCACGCATACTCGGCGGAATAAACGTAACGGAGTCTCAGCGTGCCGCGGCATGTGATATGCTTGCGGAGCGTAATATATATACCGAGCAGTAAGAACGGAGATATTTGTTTTTTGGATCTATGCGGTTATTTATCAGGAAAACAAATCAAATTCGTTGAAAATCTTTCACTTTCAAAATTAAGCTCTCTTGGTGTTGGCGGATATTGCAGGTATGCCGCATATCCAAAAAATGCAGAGCAACTTTTTGATATCTACAGTTTGTGCAGGGATAACGGCATTAACGTGCGCGTGATCGGTAAAGCAACCAATACGTGGTTTGCAGACGGTGAGATCAGCACCGTGCTTATCATTACGGATCGTATGCGCAGCATCACCTTCGATATGGACGGCACAGTATCCCTGCAAGCAGGTGCCGGGCTAACGTACTCTATAAATTGGCTTGCAAATCGCGGTATTGAGCTTTTCCCAAGCCTTTCCGGTATCCCGGGGACGGTTGGCGGTGCGGTTTACAACAATGCAGGTGCATTCGGTGCATCGGTTGCGGATAACCTACTGTATGCAAACGTGCTTGACGTGGATAGCGGAGAGGTGGCTCGCTTGAATGCAAGTGATCTTAAGCTATCCTACCGCAGCTCGGCTTTGCACGGGCGAAAATACGTTCTTTTAGACTGTACGTTTGCCACAAGTAGGTCCGATAATGCCGATATAAAGGAAAAGATCAAAAGCGCCGTTACCGCGCGGCAACGCCTGCATCCGAAGGAGGCAAGCTTGGGAAGCTTTTTTAAGCGCAATGCGGACGTTATTCCCGCATATCTTATCGATAAGCTTGGATTAAAGGGCTATAGCATAGGAGCGGCTGCGATAAGCAACCGCCATGCAGGATTTATAATAAATAAGGGCGGTGCATCTGCGGCAGACGTTGAGGCACTTGCATCATTTGTAGAAAGCAGCGTATACCGCGCCTTTGGTGTAAGGCTCTTACGCGAGGCGGAGTATATTGGATAGAATATGTCATTTTCGTCTGAAATAAAAGATATAATAATCAATGCACCTTATAAAAACCAATGCTGCCGTCGCGCGCTTGTTCAGGGCGCAGCAGTAGCAAAGGCTCGCCTTGGTGATAACGGTAATATACTGTTGAACGTGGAGAAGCTTGAATACGCCGAATTTATATCCGCGCTGATAAAGCAGATATACGGAAACGATCCCACGGTCGGCGCGCCCGAGCGTGGCGGAAGGTGTAAGTGCATTTCATTTAAATCAAAATCACTTTATAGCGATATAGCTGCCGCAAGAGACGGGAAGGGATCTGTCTTTACACAGAAATGCCCGGCTTGCGAATCTGCTTTTTTGCGCGGAGTATTTCTTTCATCAGGACGCCTTACGGATCCAAGCAAGGCATTCTGCCTTGAATTTTCTTTGGGAAATGAAATAAATATTATATATGAGGCGTTTTTATCGTTTGGGCTTGATTTCAAACGCGCACAGCGCAGAACAGAATCGCTGCTTTACACAAAGAACAGCACGGTGATAGAAGACTTCTTTGCAATGGCAGCCGTTACCGAGGCAACGTTTGCGGTAATCAATATAAAATTTGAAAACGAGCAGAAGAATATAGCGAACAGACAAACCAATCTTGATTCGGGAAACATATCGCGCTCTGTAAGCGCCGCGGGTATGCAGCACGAGCTTATAAGCGAGCTTGCGGCACGCGGAATGATGTCTCGCTTACCCGAGGAGCTCCGCGCAACCGCGCAGCTTAGGCTCGATCACCCCGAAATGTCGCTCTCTCAGCTTGCAATACATTCAAGCCCACCGCTTACACGCTCAGGGCTTGTTCACAGAATGAATAGGATAGTTAAGCTTTGCCGCGAATTGCTTGCGGTAGGTTAAGGAGATAAAAATGGGACAATTTGTGCATCTGCATCTGCATACCGAATACAGCCTGCTTGATGGCGCCGCGAAAATATCCGAAATAGCGGATAAAGCGCTCGCGGACGGGCAGAGTGCCGTTGCAATTACAGACCACGGTGCTATGTACGGTGCCGTTGAATTTTACGATGCGATGAAATCACGCGGAATCAAGCCGATCATCGGCTGCGAGGTTTACGTAGCGCAGCGCTCCCGCCATATGAAGGAAGGAAAGATGGATACCTCGGGTAATCACCTTATACTTCTTTGTAAGGATGCCGTAGGATATAAAAACCTTTGCTATATGGTATCGGAAAGCTACGTTAACGGCTTTTATATGAAGCCGCGTATAGATATGGAGCTTTTACGTGAGCACCACGAGGGATTAATAGCCCTTTCTGCCTGCCTTGCGGGAAAAATACCGCAGCTTATTTTGCTTGGCAGTATTAAGGAGGCAGAGGATTATGCATCCAAAATGCGCGATATCTTTGGGGATGATTTTTACCTTGAGATCCAGGACCACGGCATTGACGATGAGCGAAAGGTTGCATTCGGTATAAAGCTAATAAGCAAAAAGCTCGGTATCCCTATGGTGGCAACCAATGACGTGCACTATATCAATCGCAATGATGCCGATACGCAGGCAACCCTGCTTTGCGTACAAACCAACAGCGTTATAACCGATGGCAGACCCTTTGGATTTGAGGGTAACGAATATTATTTCAAAACCGAGCGCGAAATGCGCGAGCTCTTCTCGCAGTATGAGGGGGCGATAGAAAATACCGCAAAAATCGCAGAAAAGTGCAATTTTGATTTTGAATTTGACGTATTGCATCTTCCTGATTTTAAATCGGCGGACGGCAAGGATCATAAGCAGGCGCTGCGAGATCTTGCTTATAAGGGCTTTGAAGAGCGCGAGGCGGGCGGAAGATTTAATTTTGAAAAGCACCCACGCGCGGAATATATCGACCGTATGGAGTATGAGCTTTCGGTTATCGATAAGATGGGCTTTAACGCCTACTATCTCATAGTAAGTGATTTTGTTGCTTATGCAAAGAAAAACGATATTCCCGTAGGACCGGGCCGTGGATCGGGTGCAGGAAGCCTTGTGGCGTTTACCGTAGGAATTACAGACGTAGATCCTATGGCATTCGATCTGCTTTTTGAGCGTTTCCTCAACCCCGAACGAGTTTCTATGCCCGATTTCGATATTGATTTTTGTTATAACAGACGCGAAGAGGTAATCGATTACGTAAAACGTAAGTACGGTGACGATAAGGTTGCGCAGATAACCACCTTCGGTACTCTTGCGGCGCGTGCGGCGGTTAAGGACGTGGGCAGAGCGCTTGGCATGCCGTATGCACGTGTTGATGCGGTATCAAAGCTTATCCCGCGTGAGATGAATATCACGATAGACGATGCGCTGCACCGCCGTGAGCTTAAGGAGCTTTACGAAACGGATGACGAGGTACGCAGGCTTATCAACGTAAGCCGAAATCTTGAGGGTATGCCGCGCCATGCATCAACGCACGCAGCAGGCGTTGTAATAACAGAGCTTCCCACTTATGAATACGTTCCGCTTTCTTACAGCGGCACAGGCATTGTAACGCAGTACGATATGAATACCGATGCGCGCCTTGGTCTTGTTAAGTTCGATTTTTTGGGCTTGCGCTATATAACGGTGCTGCACGATGCGGAGATGCTGATACGCCAAAGAATCCCCGATTTCAAGCTTTCAGCCATTCCGCTTGACGATAAAAAAACCTTCAAGCTTCTTTGCGATGCAAAAACAGAGGGTGTGTTCCAGCTTGAATCGGGCGGTATGAAGCAGGTGCTCTCAAGGCTGATGCCCTCAACGCTTGAGGACGTCATTGCGGTTATCGCGCTTTACAGACCGGGCCCTATGGATTCCATAGATACCTTCATCGGCAGAAAGCACGGTAAGGAGGAGATAACGTATAAAACTCCTCATCTTCAGCCCATACTTGACGTTACCTACGGCTGTATCGTATATCAGGAGCAGGTAATGCAGATATGCCGCGCTTTGGCAGGCTATTCATATGCGCGTGCGGATATCGTAAGGCGTGCTATGTCAAAGAAAAAGACGGACGTAATGAACGCCGAGCGTGAAGCGTTTGTTAACGGCTGCCTTGAGCGCAATATAAGCCGCGCCGTTGCCGATGATATATTTGACGAGATGGTTGGCTTTGCAAAATATGCCTTTAACAAAAGCCACGCCACCGCGTACGGCATAATCTCATACAGAACGGCGTATCTTAAGGCACATTATCCTGCGGAATATTTCTCGGCACTTCTCACAAGCGTGCTTGATAACTCGGAAAAGCTGCGCGTTTATATCCTTGATGCCGCAAAGCTTGGAGTTAAGGTGCTTGCGCCGGATATTAATTTGAGTGAATCGGACTTTTCTGTTGCGGACGGTGCTATTCGCTTTGGACTTTTAGCTATTAAAAACGTGGGCAGGGCATTCACGGAGGCTATTGTAAAAGAGCGCCGCTCCGGTAAATTTAAGAGCTTTGATGAGTTTGTACGCAGACTGTGCGATGCGGATATAAACAAGCGCACGCTTGAAGCATTTATTAAATGCGGCGTATTTGATTCGCTTGGCGTGCCGAGAAGCGCATTGCTTGCCTCCTATGAGCAGATCCTTGAATCCGTGCAGGACAAGCGCCGTAATAACATTTCAGGGCAAATGGATATGTTTTCTATGGCATTTTCGGGCGCGGTTTCCGAGGCGGCAGAGTTTTCGTATCCTGATATTGAGGAATATTCGCATAAGGAGCTTCTTATGCTTGAAAAGGAAAGCTCGGGAATGTATTTCTCAGGTCACCTTGTTGATGATTATACCGATAATATTGCAAAGATATCACCCGACCGTATATCCGAAATACGCGAGGATCTTGAATCCGAGCATAAGCCCGATGCAAAATACAAAGAGGATATGCAGGTCAATATAGCCGGTATAATTACCGCCAAAAAGACAAAAACTCTAAAAAATGGCGATACTATGGCATTTATTACCGTAGAGGACAGAGTGTCGGAGATCGAGGTTATAGTTTTTGCAAAGCAATATGCACGCTTTGCAAGTGAAATATATCTTGAAAACGCAGTTGTAATATCGGGAAAGCTTACTTATGATGATACGGACGAAGCAAAGGTGATACTTTCATCCGTATCCTCACTTGAAAGCAATACCTCGTTTGCACAAAATGAGGAAAAACGAATGAAGGCGGCAAAACAGCCCGAAAGATTATTTATAAAGCTGCCGCGCTTTGACGAGGGAAGGCTTACACCGATATACAGAATGTCCACACTTAATCCCGGCAAATGTGCCGTGATCATTTACGATGCTTCAACCGCCAAATACGTTGCAATGAAGGGCATAACCATAAGCACCGAGCAAAAGGTTATTGATAGGCTTAAGGCGCTCTTCGGCGATGATAACGTCGTTGTAAAATGAATTTTGGCGAATAAGCACAATTTATAAACCAATAAGCACATAAAATATGGCTTTGGCGTTATTGACACACATATTAAATCGGTGTATAATTGTAGCGTAAATAAAATTTGAAAGGTTGATACTTATGGATTTTTCCACTCTTACCGTGCTTGACGGTATTTTGGCTGCAGCTGTGCTGGTAGGACTCATAATAGGTCTTATCAAGGGATTTTTCTCAACTATATCTATTCCTGCAAAAATTATTGGCTCTGCGGCTATTACCTATTGTGTAGCTAACCCCGTTATAGAGGCGTGGACAAGGCCCTTCTTCGTAGAGAAGGCATACGGATGGATAAACGATCTCCTTATTGCAAAGTGCCCCGATATCACAGGCGCGGATGCAGGAGAAAAGCTTCCTCTTGTGCTTAAGCTTGTTGCGGGAATGTTCAGCATTGATGTTTCCGCTCTCGGTGAGGATGCAACTACGGCAGATCTTATAGCGGCAATTTCCGAGGCAATGTCTTTACCCGTAGGTAATCTTATAGCAACCGCCGTAACCTATCTTGCTATATTCGTTGTTATTTTCCTTGTATTCTCGATAGTTACCGCGATAATCGGCGGATTTGTTTCCTCCGGTCCTCTCGCAGTTGTTGACAAGGTGCTCGGTATGCTTCTCGGAACTGCAATAAGCATTCTTTTGTGCTCGCTTGCAGCTAACGTTATAGGCGGCGTAGCTCCCGATCTTCAGGGTGGCTTTGTATATGAGTTCTTCAAGAACTTCGACCCCTTTTCTTTGATACTTTCAATTTAAAGTTTTATTAGTTTCAGCAAAAAACAGGTGTTAAATTATGAATATTCAGGTTTGCGCAAGATGCAAAAAAAGACCTGCGGTAGTTTTCGTTTCACGTACGGAGGGCGGAAAGACTGTAGGCGAAGGCCTTTGCCTTGTATGTGCTAAAGAGCTTGGAATCAAGCCCGTGGATGACATCCTCAAAAAAATGGGAATGCCCGAGGATGCGATCGAATCCATGTCAGAGGAGCTTGAGGAGGCATTTAACGATGCCACGGAAATGGCAGAAGGGGCAGAGGATGGCGGAGCACCCGCTATAGATTTTAACAAGCTTTTCTCGCAGTTTTCAGCCCCCGGGCAGCCCCCTATGGGCGCGCCTAATGAAAAGCGCGGAAAGGGTAATAAAAAGGAAGAAGCGCCCAACGACGGTCGCAAATTCCTTACAACCTATTGCACGTCTCTTACCGAAAAGGCGGCAAGCGGAAAGGTTGACCGTATAATCGGCAGAGACCGTGAGTTAGACAGAGTTATTCAGATACTTTGCAGAAGGCAGAAAAACAATCCCTGCCTTATAGGTGAGCCCGGCGTTGGTAAAACAGCCATTGCAGAGGCGCTTGCCCAGCGTATAGTAGATAAAAAGGTACCGGAGCGCATTGCAGATTGCGAGGTTTGGCTTCTTGATCTTACCGCCCTTGTAGCGGGAACACAGTTCAGAGGTCAGTTTGAGCAAAGGATCCTTGGTCTTATCAAGGAGGTGCGCAATGCGGGAAATATCATTCTCGTTATCGATGAGGTCCACAATATAGTGGGTGCAGGAGATTCCGAGGGTAGTATGAGCGCCGCAAATATGCTTAAGCCTGCGCTTTCAAGAGGCGAAATACAGGTTATCGGTGCAACAACGCTTAAGGAATACAGAAAATATATCGAAAAGGATAGTGCTCTTGAACGCAGATTCCAGCCCGTTATGGTAAACGAGCCTTCGGTTGAGGAAACTGTTGAGGTTATACGCGGAATTAAATCGTATTACGAAAGCTTCCACGGAATTAAGATCACAAATGACGTAGCAAGATCTGCGGTTATTTTGTCCGAGCGTTATATAACCGATAGATTTTTGCCCGATAAGGCTATAGATCTTATAGACGAAGCGTGTTCGCGTGCCGCGCTTTCAAGCCCCGAGCTTAACGAAAGAAAGAGCCTTGCAAAGCAGCTTGCACGTATAAGTGCAGACGAGGCAGAGCTCCATTCTCTTATCGAAAAGCCCGAAGGACAAACTGAGGAGAATTATAAAAAGCTTGCCGATCTTAAATCCGCAATGATGCGTATCACCCAGCGTGACGAGGAGCTTCGCGAGATTACGGAAAATCTTATGCTTACCGTAAACGATCTTGCCAGAGTGGTTGAGATATGGACGGGAATACCTGCAACCGATATCAATGAGGGCGAGCTTGGTGAGCTTATAGGCCTTAAAGAGCGCATTTGCGCAAGAGTTGTCGGTCAGGATGAGGCAGTAAGCGCCGTTGTACGCGCTGTAAAGCGTAAGCGCGTTGGAATTTCTTATAGAAGAAATCCTGCATCTATGATTTTTGCAGGTCCTACGGGCGTAGGTAAGACCGAGCTTGTAAAGGTGCTTGCAGATGAGCTGTTTAAGCAGCCGGAGTCTCTCATCCGCCTTGATATGTCCGAATTTATGGAAAAGCACGCGGTATCCAAGATCATAGGAGCGCCTCCCGGATACGTTGGCTATGATGAGGCAGGGCAGCTTACCGAAAAAATTCGCCGCCGCCCCTACTCGGTAGTACTTTTTGACGAGATCGAGAAGGCACATCCCGACGTGCTTAATATACTCTTGCAGATACTTGACGACGGTAAGATAACCGATGCGCAGGGAAGAAGCGTTAATTTCGAAAATACCATTATAGTTCTTACAACAAACGCGGGAAGCGAAAGATCAAGCTCTATATCCGGATTTACTGACAGCAATAAGCATAGCCGTGATTCGGAGAAAACGGAAAAAGCGCTCTTTGATTTCCTTCGCCCCGAGTTTATCAACCGTATAGATGAGATCATAACCTTCAACCGTCTCGGTGAGGATGACTTTGTTGCCATCGCAAAAATAATGCTTTCAAACCTTGGCACCTCAATGCTTGATAAGGGCATCCGCCTTTCATACAGTGATGAGCTGCTCTCTTATATTGCAGCACAGTCATATTCCGAAAAATTCGGTGCAAGAAATATGAGACGCTATATTGAGAAGAACGTTGAGGATCTGATCGCAGAGAGAATGATTGCGGAATATCCAAAAAAGCTCCTTGGCGTTCACCTTGGCGTTGATGATGGTAAAATAACAATACAAACATTATAATTTTAGCAAAAACAGGAGATAAAAAATGGCAGAATGTAATCACGATTGCTCCAGCTGCACGTCAAAATGCAAAGAATCAATGTACGAGCCCGGCAACAAGGCAAGCAAGGTAAAACACGTTATCGGTATTGTAAGCGGTAAGGGCGGAGTTGGAAAATCCCTCGTTACGTCTATGCTTGCAGTAACTATGAGGCGCAGAGGATATAACACCGCAATACTTGATGCGGATATCACAGGTCCTTCTATTCCCAGAGCATTTGGCTTGAAGTGCGGATGCATCGAGGGCTCTGAGCTTGGTATGTTCCCCGCAATCACAAAGACAGGTATCGAGGTAATGAGCCT
>JAZRLU010000459.1:0-1691 GCA_045647045.1 Eubacteriales bacterium | reverse complement strand
CAGCCCAAGGTGGGGTAGGTGGGGGCGCAGCTGGGGTTTTGGCAGCATCCGACGATAAAGGGATTTCGTCTGTTCATATTTTATCATCCTTTCTTATCGGGGGCTTGTGATAGCCCCCTTCACCTATATGATATGCTATATGCGCGTATAAAGTTATTTTTACACTTGACAAACCGCCTCGCGTGTGCTAAACTAATTTAGTTAAATAATAAAAAATATTTGAGGAGAAACCAAAATGAAGTGGACGTCCTTGAACGAATTAAGAGAAAAATACCTTTCGTTCTTTGAGAGCAAGGGGCATCTTAGACTCCCCAGCTTCTCGCTTATCCCCAATAATGACAAATCCCTGCTGCTTATAAATTCCGGAATGGCACCCATGAAGAAATATTTCACGGGAGAAGAGGTTCCGCCGAGAAACAGAGTTTGTACCTGCCAGAAGTGCATCCGTACGCCCGACCTTGAGCGCGTAGGTCACACCGCAAGGCACGGCACTTACTTTGAGATGCTCGGTAACTTCTCCTTTGGAGATTACTTTAAAAACGAGGCGATTCCGTGGGCATGGGAGTTCCTTACGGTAACGCTTGAAATACCCGAGGATCTTCTTTGGCCCTCCGTTTACGAGCACGATGACGAGGCTTACGCCCTTTGGCGCGATAAGATCGGCGTACCCGAGGCACATATTGTAAAGCTCGGTAAGGCTGATAACTTCTGGGAGCACGGCTCAGGTCCTTGCGGCCCTTGCTCCGAGATATACTTTGACCGCGGCATCAAGTACGGCTGCGGCTCTCCCGACTGTAAGCCGGGATGCGACTGTGACAGATTCATGGAGATCTGGAACAACGTATTCTCCCAGTTCAATAACGACGGTAACGGCAACTACACCGAGCTTGCGCAGAAGAATATAGATACCGGTATGGGTCTCGAGCGTCTTGCTTGCGTTATGCAGGGTGTAGACAACCTCTTTGAGGTAGATACCGTGCGCAATATCCTCAACACCGTTTGCTCCATCGCGGGCAAGACCTACGGTGAGGATAAGAACAACGATATATCCATCCGCGTTGTTACCGACCATATAAGAAGTGCAACCTTTATGATATGTGACGGTGTTATTCCCTCTAACGAGGGCAGGGGCTACGTGCTTCGCCGTATCCTTCGCCGTGCTTGCCGCCACGGTAAGCTTCTCGGTATCAACCGCAAGTTTATGACAGAGCTTTGCCGCGTTGTTATCTCGCAGAACGATACCGCATATCCCGCACTTGTTGACCGCAGCGAGTACATCCTTAAGGTTATCTCTCTTGAGGAGGATCGCTTCAATGCAACCGTAGATTCCGGCCTTGCTATTCTCCGCGAGATCGTAGAGGGTCTTCGCGCAGAGGGTAAGAGCGTTATCTCGGGCGCGGATGCGTTCAAGCTCTACGATACCTTCGGCTTCCCCATCGACCTCACTCGCGAGCTTGCCGAGGAGGAGGGGCTCACCATTGATGAGGATGCCTTCACCGCTCTTATGAAGGAGCAGAAGGTAAGAGCAAGAGAGGCAAGAGGTAATATTTCCGGTTGGGCAGATTCCTCTCTCGCACTTCTTGACGGTATCAAGGAGACCGAGTTCGTAGGCTACTTCGGTAACTATGAGTGCGATGCAACCGTTTGTGCTATTATTGCAGACGGTGAGCTTGCAGACGAGATCAGCGAGG
>JAZRLU010000458.1:0-20896 GCA_045647045.1 Eubacteriales bacterium | reverse complement strand
GGTAAGGGTTGCATTCCCAAGAGGAATGAATTTATAGCATCCGGGCATCGAATGCACGTCCACCGTGTCGGAAAACTCATATTCTCCGCGCTCTATCTCAGCGCGGACCTCATCTCTTTCCCATTTAAACCAATCGGGGATGTGCGTAAACTCGGTCTCGCCATCGGTAGCGTGAAGCTCGCCGAGCTCGTCCTGCTCCCATACCTTGCCGCAATCGTTGCAAAACAGGGTAGTGCCGCGGCTATCCATACCGCTCTCGCTCTTGCAGCAGGGGCACTTGTAAAGGATCTTGTGCAGTCCCTCTGCTCTGAAGGGCTCGGTTATACGGATTCCGTTTTCCTTCTGATAGGTGTAATCGTTATATTCAAGCGCCTCGCGTATGATCTTGTTTATTTCCTCAACGGAAAGCGCATCGATCTGCTCTGTAGTAAGTATTTGAGTAAGGGTTGTGTAAAGGGGTACCTTGCGCTTTTTTCTGAAATTCCAGAAGGGCGCGTGCAGGTAATTTCCGCGGTGCACTACCGCAACAACGGGAACGCGGCTGCGCTTTACAAGCATACCAACGGAATCGGGAATAAGAGAGGTTGTACCGTCGGGCGAATATCTTGCTTCGGGATACATACCAAGCACATCTCCGCGCTCAAATACCTTGCGTATAGACTTGATAAGGTGCATATCCGTAGTGTATTTTCTCGTGCAGATAGCGCCTATCCACTCCATAAGCCAGGGGCGCATATAATATCCGTCGATATTAACCACGTTGTTTACGCGGCTTGGGAAGGTGCCGAGCGATGCAAGCTCGAAGTCTACGAATGACATATGGTTTGAGAGCATCATATAAGGCGGCTTCAGCCCCTCCATATTGATCTTCTCAACGCGGTGCTTTTTGCCGGTAAGCATTATTTTAGATAAAACCTGAATAAGCCCCGTAAAGAACAGAGGCTGTCTTATTGGCAGCTTTGCCGTATTGTAATAAGGATTCCCCTTATAATTGATCTTATTCGCCACGATTATTCTCCAAAAAACAAAATTCTTCATAGATTATACTATATTTGAAATAAAAAATCAAGTTTATTTACATATTAAGGTTGCTATTTTTCTGAAAAAATGATAAAATACAGTAAATACAGTTTTTGCGGAGAATAAAATGATAGCTTTATATATAGCAATCGGCGCATTGCTGCTTATTGCCGCGGTGCTTCTTATAGGATCGTACATATGCTTCCGTATGGTGTTTTTGCGTAAGGAGGATCGATCTGCGCCAAACGATAAAGAAAATATACCGATACCGGACGGTAAGGAATACGAGCCCTTCCGTGACCGTATGCGTGCCAAGATAAGAGAGGCAAGAGAGCTACCCTACGAGGCGGTGGAGATAAAGACAAAGGACGGTCTTACTCTTCGCGGTAAATACTACGAGGCGCATCCCGGTGCACCGATAGAGCTTATGCTGCACGGATATCGCGGATGCTACGAGAGGGATCTTTCTGCAGGTATATTCAGAGCACATCGCCTTGGCAGAAACGCCTTGCTTTACGATCATAGGGCATCGGGTACAAGTGAGGGCAAGGTTATAACCTTCGGCGCTCTTGAAAAGGATGATTGCCTGCTTTGGGTGGATTATATGATATCCAAATTCGGCGATGACGTAAAGATAATTCTTACCGGCATTTCTATGGGTGCGGCAACCGTTATGCTGGCATCCTGCGAAAAGCTTCCCAAAAACGTAATAGGCGTTCTTGCAGATTGCGGATATACAACGGCAGAGGATATTATCAAAAAGGTAATACGTGATATGCGCCTGCCTGCGGATCTCCTTTTCCCGCTTGTAAGGCTTGGTGCACGCCTTTGGGGCGGCTTTGATATCTCGCTTGCAGATGCTACGTCAGCACTCAAAAAAACCTCGCTGCCCGTGATCTTTTACCACGGAGATGCCGATGGCTTTGTGCCCTGCGAGATGTCACGCATAAACTACGAGGCTTGCGCATCACAAAAGAAAAAGCTTGTTGTGATCCCCGGTGCAGATCACGGTCTTTGCTATATGGTAGAGCCTGAGCTTTACGAGAGGGAGCTTGCCGAGTTCTTCTCCGAAGCCACAGCAGAAAAGTAAAGCACCCCTCGGGATAGCCGAACCCACACTGAAGGCTTGCCAAAACGGCATCACACCGCAAAAATAAAGGGTAGAAATTCTCGTAATTTCTACCCTCTTTTGTATTCTTTGCCGCAGCTGTACCCCACACGGTGCATCTGTCGGCATTTTCCTTTTGCGATTTTCTTTGGGCTTATCGCTTGTCACCGTTATCCGCATCGGCAGATTCCGCAGGGGGGATAACGTGTATTTCCGTATAAGCGTTGCTGCTGCCTTTGTTCTTTTTGCGGCGCGAAAGAATGGATGATATTGCCTTGCCAAGGAAGTTTTCGCCCTTCTTTTTCACGGGCGGTGCGCTAACACCGTCCGGTGTGAGTGCGGCAGGGTCAACAAAGCGTGATACCATAGTTCTTACAAGCCTGCCGGAGCGCTCGTTTTGCTCCGCCTTTTCGGTATTACGCTCGTCAATTATGCTCTGCCAGCCTTCAATGCTCATATCAACGCCGAGAAGCGTGGGGTTGAACATTCCTTCAAGCTTTCTTTCAATAAAGTCCTCGCCAACCTTGCGCTCGATCATATTCATAGCAAATTCCATCTTGCCGCTATTCATCATGCTGCCGATAAATCTTTCGGCAACGGCATTGTTCGGCGTTTCTGAAAGGCGCAGGCGTATGCCGTCGGGCTCGGGATATATCTTTATCATTCTCGTATTCGGAAGCTCGGGGAAAACAAGCTCTATCTTGAATACGGGGTTTCTGTCCTCATCCTCTATTGCCTCTGCAATGGCGCAGATCTTATAATCCTCACCGTCATAGTTCTGTATAGAGGGGATAAAATCGTAAAGGCCTACGGGAATGCGGAATTCGCGCCCACCCTCTATGGCGGTAAGCATAAGCGCGTTTCCGTCTCTTATGATGGATATTTTGTCTATACCGCCGCTGTAGTTGTTCTGCATAACGGTAACAAGAAGCGGCAGCAGGCTTACGTTGTTATTTGGGAAGGCATATTCGCCAAGGATCTTGCCCCAAGCCGTGTCAAAGGGCATAGGATCCTTAAATCCAAGCGCCGTTAAAAGGCATCTTTGCGGCTTAAGCGGCTTTATCCAATGTCTGTTTACAAAGAAATCCTTTGATGCTCTTTTTAGCTTTGCAAGCTCTTTTGCCGTCGAGCGTGGGTCCTGCGGCAGATCGGCAAGATGCTTTCTTACCGTCTTAAGCGCCGCGCTGTCCTGGAACACCTCGTTGTTGCCCGAGTTGATGGCTGCTACGATATTATGCTTCGGGGAAATCCACACGATCTGCCCCAGCATACCGCTTAACAAAAATTCATTGTTCTCGCGGTTTACCCAAAGATGATAGCCGTAGTTGAAATCCCCCTTATCAAGCGGCGCCAGCGCGTGCGTTGATATCATTTTTGATACAAAATCCTCGGAAAGGATCACCTTATCCTCAAATCTTCCGCGATTAAGCAGCATAAGTCCGATCTTTGCAAAGCTTTCGGCAGACATATAAATGCCCATACCGCCCTTTTCAACGTCCTCGGGGGAAAGCTCCCAGAAGAAGTTTTCTATGTGCAGGGGAGCAAGAAGCCTTTCACTAACAAATTCGGTAACGGTCTTACCCGAAACACGGGTTACTATATTGGCAAGGATATAGGAGTTCATACTGTTGTATGCAAACACCTCTCCGGGATCTGCATGCAGCTCGGAAAGAAAGAAGCTTTCGCACCATTTGTCACTCGTTACCGTTCCAAGCTCGCCAAACGGCACTCCGCTTTGCATTGTAAGCAGGTGCTCCACCGTTATGCTCTCAAATCGCTTGTCCGCGGTTTCAAGCTCGGGGAAAAATCCTACTATACACTCGTCAACGGATATCCTACCGTCATCTACAAGCATACCGATAGCAATAGCCGTTACGGTTTTGGACATTGAGTGCGCAAGGTGCGCGCAGTTTACGTTATATCCGGGGGCAGAGGCTTCAAGGATCACCTCGCCGTCCTTTACCACCATAATATTGTGTACGTTTGCCGCCTTTTCCTTTTCAAGGTCATATAACAGATCGGTCAGCACACGCGCGTATGCGTGCTTTTTACCGCCAATGCGGCGTTTAAAATATTGGCTTTCTGCTCCGCTTACGAAAAGCTTTTGCGGCTGGTAGGGAATTACCTCTGGGTTCTTCTTCTCCGTTACCGCAAGCCCCACAACGAGCTCTAACCCTTTTTTCTGAAAATCTTCCATATTTATACCACGTATGTGTTAATTTTATATTTTATTATATTCTATTATACCCTAAATTAAAGAAAAAGTCAAGGCGGTGCTTTTTTGCGCACGTATCAGCAGATGCCTTAAGCAAAAAAATGCCCGAGGTGCAGGGAAAAATGCACCTCGGCGCGGTTTATTTTATTATATATTTACTTCAAGCACGGTGTGCGATTTGGAGGATGTGAATGCCGCCTCCATAATCTCAAGCACACGGCGCACCTCGCAGGTTTTAACAAGTATTTCGCACTCACCGTCAATAGCGCGTACAAGATTTCTGTAGTAATCGTGAACGTCGGATGCCGGACGGTCGATCTCATAAAGATCAAGCGTAAGCTCGTCACGCGGTGCCATGGTTTTTGTGATGCCTGCCGCCGTTTGTACGGGGGTAACGTCCTTTTCGCACCATGCCTTAAGGCGCGCTATGCGGCATTTCTTTTGCCAATCGTCAATAACGGCGGTGCCGTTTTTGCATTGCATATAAAATCTCGGGAGGGGCAAGAAGTTGTATGTGCCGACCTCAATTTTAGCACGCTTGCCGCTCTCAAAGGTAAGATCAAGGTGAAAACCGTCATCCACCTCGTCGGTAGTGATATTCGTTGTGTTGCAGAAAACGCGCACAACTCGCTCGGGGATAAGCTGCATCATCTGGTCAATAAGGTGTACGCCCCAATCAAGTATCATACCGCCGCCCTGCGGCTTGTGGCATCTCCAGTCAGAGGGGATACCGCGTGAGCCGTGTATTCTTGATTCTATGCTCAAGGCATCGCCGATCTCACCGCTTTCAATTATGGATCTTATAGCAAGAAAATCAACGTCAAATCTTCTGTTCTGGTGCACGGTAAAGATCTTTCCTGCCTCCTTTGCGGCATCACACATAGCATCAAATTCAGCTATGGAGAGCGCAACGGGCTTTTCACAAACCACGTGCTTGCCGTGGCGGAGTGCATCTATAACGATCTCGGGGTGCACGTCATTCGGTGTTGCACAAACAACAATGTCTACGCCGGTATCCGAAAGCAGCTCCTCGCGTGAGGAGTAAACCTTTATACCGTTTGCTTTTGCGGCATTGTTGCGTATTTCGCTGATATCATAAATTCCGGCAAGGGTTACAACGTCGCTCTTTTGCGCCCAGGATGCGTGCCACGCGCCCTGACCGCCGTAACCGATAACCGCTACTGTCTTTTTCATAATGCTTTCTCCAAGATTGATATTGTATAAAAATATCTTTTTCGTTTATTTTAGCACAGATTTAAAGGGCTTTTCTATAACAATATTGACATTTAGGGGTAAAATATTGTCAAATGCTTACCCAAATACCGAAGAAAGGCCCGTAAGGTCTGCCAAAAGACCGAAAACGAATCCCGATGCAACGAGTATACCTACTATGGCAAGGTTGGTTTTAAGATGCCTGTTTTGCTTAAAGAGTACAAGCAGACCAACACCGCCGCCGGCAAAAAGACCGGAGAGCATAGAACCAAGAGTTATAAGCCCCTCGGTGTAAAACTCGGTAAGCGCTACGGATGCCGCACAGTTGGGTATAAGACCGAAGATGGCACATATAAGGTGGCTGATAACCGGCTTATCATACATAATAACGGCAAGCTTGTCCGTGCCCACAAAGAATACAAGCGAGCCGATAACTACCGATGCCGCAAGCACAAAGAGCGATATGGAAACGGTATGGTGCATTGCCGAGTAGAAAATGCCGCGCTCACAGTGGCAATTATCGTTATCGCATATTTCGTCAACGTTTATCTCTTCCTTGTCCTTTTTCATAAGATGCAATACACCGTTTACGGCAAAGCCTACCGCAATAGCGCACACAAGCTTGTACACAAGGATAAAGAGCACCGTACCTATCCCGATGTTGGGATTACCTATAAGTATTGGCAGCATCTCGTCCGACGTTGCAAGGAACACCGCAATAAGCGTGCCGAGCGAGATTATTTTAGCGGCAAAAAAGCTGCTTGCCACAGATGAAAAGCCGCATTGCGGCAAAAGTCCAAGCGCGCCGCCAACCGCAGGTCCAAGCTTGCCTGCACGCCTCATAAAATCTGCAGTTTTATCTCCCATCTTGTGCTCGATAAATTCCATAGCAAGATAGGTTAAAAACAAAAACGGCAGCAATTTAAGAAGCTCTATAAGGCTATGCAGTATAACCTCGTCCGCAAATGCGCCAAACGTGCCAAGGTGCGCTGTTAACCATTCGGCAAGCGCGCTGTGCCCCTCGTGCCCGTGGCAGGCTGAAATATTTATAATCGAATTCATATAAGTTTACGTCCTCTCCCTGCATTCACCGCATTCACCAAAGAGCAATCCGCCTGCCTCAAGCGTAAAGCCTGCGCCTGCAAAAAGCTCGTTACAAACCTTCTCGGAGCGTGAATGATCAAGGTGTATGATATTTCCGCACACAAGGCACTTTAAGTGCAGATGCGATTTGCAAGACGAGCCGCCTACGTATTGGTAGGTGCAATGGCGGCTTGCGCCGTCGGATATCTTCTTTACGCAGCCTTCCGCTACAAGCTCGGAAATTATGCGGTAAACCGTGCTTTTTCCGTGCCCGTCTGCTACAAGTATCTCGCAGATATCTACCAGGGCATAGGATCTATCGCTGTTGCTTTTTAAAAATTCAATCACCTTATCGCGATTTTTCGTTTTGTATTTCATTTATACCTCTTAAAATGAGAATAATTCTCAAATGCTTATATATAATACAATAATTAAATGTAAATGTCAATAGGCATAAGTAATTTTTTTGCGTAAGGTCATTGTATTTCTAAACGTAGCGCCCGATATAGAACGTATACTCCCTTGGCGCAAAAAAAGAGACGCAAGGCTTCTTTTAAAAAGGCTCTTACGTCTCTTTTGAATTTTTAAACCGCATCGGTGTGTGATGCTCTGCGACCTTTGTGCATCATGAGCGTGGCAAAGCCGCATATAGCCGCCTCGCATACAAGAAAAATGCTTACGTTAACAAAGGGCATAACAAAGGGTGCAATGCTCTCCGGCAGCAGATAGAAGGGATCTCTTACAACGAAAAACCAGTTGAAGAAATGATCGTACTCTCCTACCGTGCCATTGTATGCAAGGTTGCCAAGGATAGCCCATACGGTCATACCCGTAACGGTATAGGCGTTTTTGTAAAAGCCGCGCAGGTGAAGCTTCTCACGCTCAAAAACAAGCACGGTTATGCCGTAAAGTGTCATTATGGCGTGGAACACAAGCGTTTGCACAACTCTGTAGGAAAGAGGATGCACTGCGTGCCACATAACTCCCGCGGGATAAATAAGATAAACGAGATTTGATATAAAGCCAAGCAGCGTAAACGATACCTTAAAGCCCCTCAGTGCAGGTATTCTGTGAGCAAGGAAGCAGGCAACACAGCTTGCCGTGCATACGTGGAACGGAAGCTTTTCTATATCTATTTCTCCATATGCAAACGGCATAAGGAAAAAGTCTAATAGGTAAAGCGAGAATGCGGTGATTATAAGCGCATCGGACCACCGTTTTCGCGTATCTGCGTTACGCTTGTATAGATATAGCAGTACAGCAGCACAAGCCGCTACGGTCAGGGCTATATACAGAAGATGCGCATAACCGAAGCAGGTAAATATTTCGCCCCCCTTTTTATCCGACAAAAGCGAATTAAGAAGCTCGTACATTTTTTCACCCTTATATCCATCTCACTTTGGAGATAAGATTAACTCCGTCAACCGCAAGGAAGGTGGTGCTTGCATTTAATCCAACACATATCTCATGTCCGTCAATATAGGCTGTAAGCACGTGCGAAAGCTCTACCCGAGCGGTATATTCGGCATAAACGTTTCCGTCTATCACAAGCTCGTTTGTTTTTCCAACTCTTCTGTATACAATATTGTGATCGTATATGCTGTGCTCAATAAATACGCGTGATTTGCCTTCGGTATCAGCTACGCGTAAGGGGGTGGAATCCGCGATCTGTGCTTCGGTAGCTTCCCCTTCTATATCGGTAGCATCTGTGCTTGTTGCAGCGCTGCATTCTATAGCATTTTCCTCGGTAAGGCGCTTAAGCTTGCAGTAGTATACGATGCAGGCAATAAGAGTAACAATGGCGTAGATGTGGAAAAGAACGTCAAGAAGGCTATCTACGATGTTGTAATTTGTAAGAAGAACAAGGGTATCTATTACAAAAAATACAAGTGCTGCTATTACCCAACCAACCTTGTTTTTCCTTGAAAGAAGATAGCATAAGACATAAAAAGCTATAATAAGTAACGCCACTACAACCGCAAGTGCGAAGACAGTGTTATCATAAAAATTATAAGCTTCGTAGCCACCTTCATAAAATTCCTCGGGATATTTACCGCAAAGATAGCGTGCGGTATCCACTAACAGATAAGGGATCGATGCCGAGAAAAGAAAATAAGTGTAAGATCCGAGCGCAAGCGAAATAACGTTAAAAAGGGAGAATCCTGCGATAAGTAAAATATTACCCCTGCTTCCGTTATACCTGTTTTGCGCTAATTGAATTGACATTTGAGAATGTGTAGGGTTTCTCACTTTAACACCTCCGAAGATATGTGTGATCTTGATTTCATTATATCAAATAAAAAAATACGTGTCAATAGATACGGTGAAAAAGCTTTATGTATTGACAAGCGTTGTCTTTTATGGTTTAATTAAGGTGTAATAAAATCGACCAAATAAGCAGGGGAGAGAATAATGGATAAGAAAAGATATACACTTGGACTTGATTTTGGTACGCTTTCCGTCAGGGGTGTTATAGCAGACGAGTTCGGTAACTGTATTGCGGAGGCAACCTGCGATTATCCGCACGGCGTTATGGACACTAAGCTGCCTTCGGGCACAAGCCTGCCTGCACGCTTTGCGCTTCAGCACCCTTCGGATTATCTTACTTCGGCAAAGCGCGTTGTTACCGATGCGGTAGCCGCAGCAGGCATAGCAGCGTCAGACGTTGTGGGCGTTGGTATTGACTTTACGGGCTGCACTATGCTTCCTGTAGATGAGGAGCTTGTACCCCTTTGCCTTAAGGATGAATTTAAAAACGAGCCTCACGCCTACGTTAAGCTCTGGAAGCATTACGGTGCTATGGAAGAGGCTGCGGTAATAAATGCAGTAGCAAGAGAGCGCGGCGAGAGGTGGCTTGCAAGCTACGGCGGCAGCGTTTCTCCCGAATGGCTTTTGCCTAAGATACTTGAAACGGCAAATAAAGCCCCCGCGGTTTATGCCGCTACGTACAGATTTGTAGAGGCGGCGGATTGGCTTACTTGGCTTTTAACGGGTGAGGAAAGCCACAGTGCGGGCTTTGCAGGATATAAGGCGCTTTGGAATGATGAAACGGGTTATCCCTCAAATGAATTTATGGAGGCGGTATCGCCCGCGCTTTCGGGCATAGTAGGCACAAAGATATCAACTAAGGTAATTAGTGTAGGGGCGTGTGCAGGTTATCTTACCGAAAGTGGCGCACAGCTTCTCGGTCTATGCCCCGGCGCGGCGGTTTCAACGCCTTGCCTTGATGCCCATTCGCCTATGCCCGCGCTTGGTATGGATCGCCCCGGTGAGCTTATGCTTATCGTTGGAACCTCGGGCGTGCAGGTTGTAAACGCAACGGAGCGCAAGGAGTTCGGCGGCTATCTCGGCTGCTGCAAGGATGCGATAATCCCCGGGCTCTACAGCTATGAAACAGGTCAAGCGGCTGTAGGAGATATATTTGATTGGTTTGTAAAAAACTGTGTACCCGCATCGTACGAGAGGGAGGCAGAGCAGCGCGGTATCGGCATACATAAGCTTCTGCGTGAAAAGGCATCAAGCCTTGCTGTCGGAGAGAGCGGACTTGTTGCGCTTGACTGGCATAACGGTAACAGATCTCCCCTTGCAGATCCCGCCCTTTCCTCTGTTATGCTCGGAATGACGCTTGCTACGCGCCCCGAGCATATGTACCGCGCGTGGCTTGAAGCATCTGTGTTCGGTACTAAATCTATCGTTGATAATCTTGAAGCGGGCGGCGTTCACGTAACACGTGCGGTAGCCGCAGGCGGCATCGCGCTCAAGGATGAATTGCTTATGCAGATATTCGCAGACGTTCTCGGTATAAACGTGGAGGTGTCGGCATCCGCGCAGGCGCCCGCGCTCGGATCGGCTGCATATGCAGCGGTTGCGGCAGGCATATACCCAAGCTTAAATGCCGCAGCAAGGGCATTTGAAAGACCTATGCACAAGGTCTTTTACCCCATCCCTGAAAACCGCGAGGCATACGCGCGCCTGTACAGCGAGTACAAAACGCTGGAGAAGTATTTCGCCAAGGGCAAAAACGATGCTATGAAAAGGCTTAAGGGCTTGAAATAAGCTCGGCTTTTCAAAATTATAATATAAAGAGAGGCTGTCTCAAATGCGAATTATGAGACAGCCCCTTTTGTGTGCTTTTAATTTATATGCTGTTTGAATGTCGAGTGTGGGATATCAAAATATTATGCCCGTGCTGTTCGTTACGTCAACGTAAATCTTGATCATAAGATCACCGTCGGAATTGTGTGTCAAAACGAAATTCACGAGATTGTTTTTACATGCGGAAAAATGACCGCTGTCCTCTGAGGCATAAACAACGTATCCCATTTTTTCAAACACACTTTTAAATTCTGTAACGGTAGAGTTAACGGTAAGTCCGTATATTGAAATTTCGGGATCTGTGATCTCTATTCTCGTTACGTAAGATCCCCCGTCTGCATAATCGGGGTATGAGGTAATAAGATAGGTAACGTAATGCTCGGGCTTTTTTTCATAACCGTTTTCACCTACCTCGGGATGATATTTTTTGCCGTATATCTCGCGTGCACCCATCCAACCGTCAACCTGCTCGTATTCGGAATAGTTTAAGCCTGCAACGTTATCGGTGATCCAGAATTCAAGTCCGCTGTTTTCCGGCACGGGTGCATATTTTTGCACAGAGCCCTTTTCATAGGTATCCTCGATCGTTATATCTATGTTGTTTATAACGATCGTTTCAATTTCTGCAGCAAGCTCAAAAAAGCAATGCTGCTTAAGCTTTACGTTCCTTCCGTTTATCTTTACCTTATCGGTATAGTAGCGCATTGAGGTTTTTAAGGTGCCGGATGTAAGCTCTGTTACGCCCTGCCCCCAATGGATAAAATAACAGTCGCTCTCTTGCCCCTCATAGCGGGTAATATTACCTACCCAGCTGCCGTATTCATCAATAAGGTATTTTGATTCCTGCACATCATATGCCTTGTATAAAAAGCCGTGCTTTTTAACCACCCTATGCGACGTAGCATATACGATCTCACCGTCATTTGACTTAACGTCATCAAGATAAAACGTATACTCTCCAACTTCAAAATGCGTGTTATCTGCCCAAGAGGAATGCACCACTTTGTCCGGAGTAAAGCGATATCCCATAAGGTATATGGACAGTAGGGCTAATATAAGAGCTGCAGTTACTCCGCAGAATGTCCAAAGAAATACCTTGACCGTTGTTTTCATTACATGTCTCCTCCTTCCTTTACCAAGGTGAATATCGTGCCATCATACATAAAGCTGTCAGGGCCGATAAGATCGCAGCTCGTACTTTCGGTTATATTTTCGTCGTAATAAAAATCAAGCTGAATGTAATCGCACCCCCACGTGTACGTGCCCTTGCGGTACATCTGTCCGTCTGAATTTACGGCACTGTAAATAAACGTACCGTCCGAGCGTAGAATGAATTCAAATATACCGTCCGTGTAAAAGCTTTCGGTGTATTGCCCGTTTTCATCCGGAGGTGTGGGATCAACAGATCCCGAGTTCGGGTTGGAAGGGAGCTTACCCGTGTTGAAATATTCTTCAAGATCCGCAACGGTAAATTCCGCGCTTTGGCTTGAAACGTATGTGTCGCTTACTATCGGTAATTCACCGTCGGGATCATCTCCGCCGTTCTTATAGCTGTTGCATACAATGCTTGTTGCAACCGATTGCATATAGCTGAAGCTTGGGTTGAAGTTATCATACGTTACGCTTATAGAGTAGTTATCCTGCTCAAGATTTTTTACAATGTAGAAGCCCTCAATGTATTTGTGCGTTGAATAAAGCTTGCCGTTTTCGATCTGCGAGTTTTCACAGCAGGAATAATAGCGATCTTGATTTTTAAATGTGATCATAGGCTCAAGGCTGTTTTCGGTTATAAACACGTCGACGATACCCGTGCCAACCTTTGATGCCAAAAAACCGTCACTGCTTTTTATTTCGATTTGGAAACATACAACGCAGGATACGGAAAAGACCTCGTTAGGATCAAGCTCATAATGAATTATCTTATTATTTGTTGTTCCGCTACCGGGAGTACCGTTTTCCTGCCCCTCGGGGGGCGAGTCGTATCCCACACCGTTATTTGTGTCGGTATCGAATATTAAATTGTAAGTTCTTGCGCTATCGGATCGTGCGGTAAGCACTGTGATGCCGTTTACATTTGTTGCCTCTATTTTTGCGCTCGGGTCATTCAGCATCCGTATTGCAGTATAGTAATTCAACATATCGATGCTGCGTATGCTAATATATGACTCAATATCATCTCCTGCAGCATCATCCATTATCCACGGGGGGAGCGTACCCACGTTGTTGCTGTGCATAGTGCCGTTGCTCGGCTGTGTAAAAACGGCAATTGCGATTGCTACGCCTATCATTATCGCAATGCAAGCCGCTGACACCGCTATACGGCGTGCGGCGTGGATGGCGGCGGAAGACTTTTTCATTTTCTTATTTTTTGCCTCGGCATATTTCATAAGCTTATCTCTATCGTCTATGTCATATGCGCCTTCGAGTATATCCGCATCGATCAAAAACAGCTGCTCCGATAAGCTTTCGCTTCGTTTATCCATCATATGCTTATCCCCTCACTTTCCAAAAGTTTTTTTAGATCACGTCTTGCACGGTACAGCTTTACCGAAACGTGATTTTCACTGATTTTAAAGCGCTTCGCAAGCTCCGATATCGATTCAAGGTAAACGTATCTGCGTAAAAACAGTATTTCAGATTCTGCATTAAGCGTTTGCAAAAAATTCGATATAACCCGTCGTATAGTCTCGCTATCCGTATTATCTGTAGGCTCGTTTGATGGCAGGCAGTCTCCAAGCTCCGACAGCGTAACCGTGTACGCAGGGTTTCTCCTTGCGCTTGTGTTGTAGCGCAGCCTGTCAATTCCTATGCGCCTTGCTATGCTGCATATGTAGGCAGGCAAGCTTCTCGGTCGTGTTGGAGGTATCGTTCGCCATAGCGTAAGCAACACATCGTTGGCACACTCCTCAATATCTCCTTTGTCACTTAAAACTCTGCCTATAATACTTTTATACAAATCAGAATATTTATATGAAATCTCGTCAAGCGCAGCCTCGTTGCGGTCAAATAGCAATTCGATTATTATGCTGTCATCCATATACTCCTCCTCTGTATTTTTTGCCTTCACTCATTAAGTCGAAAAAACTGTTGTGTATATGACAGATTTTTTCAAAAACAGTATAAATTTGTGCGCCGGAGATCGGATATCATTTGCAAAAAAAGCAAAGCGGATGCCTTGTGCCATTTATCGTGGGCAAAGCAACCGCTTTTTTGTTATAGCCGACCTTTGTGCCTCATTTGATTTTAAAGCGGTAGCTTTTATTTTACCGTTACAGTAGTGTTGTCCGAAAATGCAACGTCAAACGTCTCACCGTTTACCGTTACGGTAGCGCGTTCTGCCTTCTGCGTTGCATCGCAGGCGTAGATCTTTCCGCCTTTAAGAGCAACAAGCAGGGGCTTGTTTACGATGATACCGTGCTTTTCGCAGGCGGTGTGGAATACGCAGTAAAGGTCACCTGTTTCATTTGCCCTTATTATCTGCGCATCGGCATCGTTGCAAAGCACCGTGATAGGGGGATTATTTGCAAAGGCATCGGCATCGGCGGCATCGGGGAGAATGGCATATGCGTAGGTTTCACCCTTCGGCGCGATTCCGTGCTTTTGAATGATCTCGGTAAACGAGGGGGTAGATGATGTTGTTCTTAAGGTAAGCGTAGCATTTTGAAGAGGCACTATCGCGGTGTTTCCTACCGTTACGTGCTTTACTCCGTCAAGGTCGGTATCGGTGTCTGTAAGGTTTACGCTCTCACCATTTATCTTAACGTTGCACGCAGCATATCCCACAGTGCGTCCGTTTTCAAATATTGCCTCGCCCTTACGGTTTTCAAGCACTGTGTAAACGGTGGCATCATCCTCTGCGTTTATCGCACTTCCGAGGCATACCGTGTAGCCGTTAAGGAAGAAATATGCTTTATTTGCGGTAAGGGTACAATTGTGCGTGGGAAGGGGACCGCCATAGGGGGTAAGCGTCTTTATTCTTTGCGTGCTTAAGTCACCGTCAAAGTGGAAGGATTCAAGCTGCATAACCGAAATTCCGGTATCACCTGCCGCAAGCGTACCAACAAAATCACGCCCGGAAAGGTACTCGTTTTTCTGTGCTATGGTAACGAGTGCGCGTTCCATATCGTTTACGGTTGTACCGGGCAGGCGGTACTTGTTTACGTGTTGCCAATACTCCGCATCGTATTGCATAGGCTCGTTTTCAAGGCAAAGCATACCGTCACCAAGATACCAGCCGTCCATATTTTCATTGTTGATGCACTCGTAGTTGTATATTCTCGACGATGAGACCGAAAGAAGGAATGCATAGGTGTCCGTATGCTGAATAGCTCTGTCCATAGAGTTAAATGCATACATTCCGTTTCTTTCCCACTTAAGCTCTCCTGCGTGCGCATATGCCTCTGTGAAATTGAGATATTGGGAAAGGTTGAGGGATGAAAAATATTCCGCGCTCCTGCCGCCTTCAAATAAGGGATGCTCGTCTGCAAGCATACGCAGCAGTGCGGATATCTCGCCCTTGCGATCCTCGCTTGAAACCGAATAAAGTGCGCCTAACGCCTTAAGAAGGGTATATCCCGAGTTTTTAGAGCTTAACGGATGTCTGCCAAGAACGCCCCTGCCGATAATGCCGCGGCGGTAGAAGGGAACAAAGCTTTTGTAAAGCCAGGTGTAAAGCAGCTCCTTCTTGTCGGGCTCAAGCTCAAACTCCGAGTCGCAAAGCAGCTCCGCAAGCTCTATTACAGCGGTAAAGTGTCCCATACCGTATGTGAAATTCATAGGGTGAAGCGTGTGGAAGATATATGATCCGTCACGGTAGAAGCCCTGCTTGTCGTTAACTCCGCCGTCTGCATAAAGATAGGTGTTATCTATTTTCTCCGTTCCTATGCGGATAAGCTCCTCGCGCTCGCAAAGCAAGCCGGCTTTTGCCATAAGTATTCCGTAGTGCACCTTGTTTGCACCGTAATCTCTCGGCTCGGGAACAAGGAAGTTGAAGACCTTGAGGTAATTGCGCTTGCTTTCTATATCAAGATGCTCGTCTACAAGCACCATAGTATCCATAAGCGCCATAGGTGAGCCGATCTGCCAGTCCCACCAATTGAACTGTCGTACACTTCTCCAGCCTCTTTCCTCAAGCTCGGCTTCTCCGTTATAATGCGTGTACATAAATTCGAGCGCATAAAGTATATCCGCAAGCAGCTCGGGATTGTGATAGCATTCCGATCCGTAGGTCGCATAGCCTATAGCCATACGGCGTATGGTTTGATATTCTCTTGTCATATCGTTGCTTTTTTCATAGGCATCGGGGCGGAAAAGAGAAGGAGAATTTTCTTCGCGGAATTTCTTGAACGTGTTCCAGGTGTTTATAGCACTTTCTCCACACGCTCTTGCGCGTGCCTTAACGTTTTCATCTCCCGATATTATCTGCTCGGGCGTTGCTACCAAAGAGCGGCGCCATCTTACCTTTGATGCTTCAAACTTGTTCATTGTGGCTCCTTTCGGATATGTGTTTTCAAAGTGTTTTATTTGTATCTGTGTATAAAGCTTGTTTCCATTCCTATGCCGTCGATCTTTATCTTTTCATCATCGGCTAACATAACGCAAGCGGTGGGGAAGTGATAATCGCATACAGAGCGAACTGTCTTGTGCATTACTCCGTTGCGTATTATAAGTCCGCCGGGATGATAATGTCCTGCGATATATGCACGTATGTTTGCGTACTTATCCATTAGTGCAAGCATTCTTTCGTGCTCAATAATCCTTGCCGTGGGATCTTTTTCACCGGGATCGCCGTCAGGTCTTGCGCAAGCATCGGAAAGCACGGGCACGTGGCAGAACAAAATTACGTTCTCGCTATTTTTTTGCGCTTCATCAAGCAGTCCTTCAAGCCAAGCCCAAGTGCTCTCTTTGAAAAAACCGGGCCATTCCTGTACCGGTACCTCGGGGTGGCTCTTGCGGAAATCCCAATAAAACTTTCTGTCCTCCTCAACCCTGCTGTAGCGGCTGCGCTCAAAGGGGTTAAGAACTATAAATCTGAAGCCCTTGATCTTGAAATCGTAGCTTGTGCCGGGCATACCTATAAGCTTCATATGCTCAACGTCGGAGCGCACGCAAAGATCGTGATTTCCAACCGCGTATTTAACGGGGCTTGTGCTTTTTTCAAACGTTTTTAAAACGGCAGGCGCCTCTTCTTCGGTGTGTCCGTCTCCAAGATCACCCATACTGAAAACGAAGTCAAGCTCCTTTTCGTTTAATATATCTATTATTTCCGATAATCTGTTGTTTGCACCAAGGCAATCTCTTTGCCCGTAATTCTGCTTGTATGAATGGTGGCAATCACCTATTACAGCAAACTTTAAAACGTCTCCCATTGTTACGTTGCTCCTTTACTTGTGTTTTGCAAGACGCAGTCTTGCGCAGGGATCTGTGTTCTTATATTTTCAGTAGTTGAATAAAATGCAAGTGCCTTATCCATTGATGTATATGCCGTTAAATTCAGTATATCATAAAATGCCGCGCTTTGCAACACGTTCTCACAAAATACGCGCCGTGCGCCTTCTAATTCAACCGATACACGTTTAAAACGTGTCCCTGCATATCTGTTTCGATGCGCACGTCGGCAGTATGAGTAAATATTAACTCACCGTTTATGTATGCTTGCATAGTCTCTCCGTCGCACCGAAGCGTGTAATCCACTCCCAAGGTTTGCGTGTATTCAAATTTGCCAAGATCCTTTACTGCACTCCATAGGATCCTATCATATCTTATATTGACACCGCAAAGAATGCTTATATATTCAAGGGCGGCAAGCATAGTAGGTCCATACCCACTCTCACCCTTTGATGCATTGCCGGTAAACGGATCATAACACTGCACGTATCTGCCCTCGCGTCCCAGCACGTCAAGAAATCTTTTTCCGAAAATGACCGTTTCCTTATGGAATCCGTAATTCAAGAGTGCATCTATGCTCCTTTGCCATATCAGTCCGTTCACGGGACCGCCCCATGAATTATCGGCTATATCATCGGCAAAAGCAGGATCGAAATCTCCGCTTGTGCGGAAGTACCGATCGTTGACTGCAATTGACGGCAAGGGCATAGCTGTGAAAAATTCGTTTTCATTCAAAAGATGCTCCCTGAGGAACTCTTCCGCCATGCTTTGCGTCATAAGCCCGGAATACATACACTTGATGTTTTCCTGAGTGAGGGCATCTACCTTTCTTCCAAATCTGTCGTAGTTGAAAAATGCGTGCCTTTCCTTGTCCCAAAGCTTTTCATAAGCAAGCTCTGCAACCTTTTGCGCACCTTTTTTCCAAAACTGTGCATTGCCGTTTTCAAGCAACTCCGAAATTTTTGCAAGCACGTCTCTGCAGGCGTATGAATATCCCATATATTGCGGTGAATCAAACGGCAGGTTATTATAGTTTTCGGGCGGTACAGATGCTCCCCACGGCCCGTGGTCGGGCATCTTAAGTCCGTTGAATTCAAAAACCGTACTGTTATCCTCGCCCGTGTCCCATATACACCAGCACTCAAGGCATCCGTTTTTGTTGGAATCGCGATATGTCCAAAGGTATTCGTCAAATTTGCTCAGCGCATCGTAAAGCAATTCAAGATAATCGCGGTCCTTGCCGATCAGGTAGTAAAGCTTCAGGGCAGAATGCGGCAAAAAGCAACCCTGCATCCAATCGTAATGCACAGACGTGCCGTGCCAGGGATTGTCGTTTCGTATCATTCCCGGCAGCTTTCCGTCCGCCCTCTGGTTTCGGAGGAAAATGAGCACGTTTGCAAGTGCGATCTTAAGATCCCTTTTTGCATACATTTCTCCGCCCATAGGCTGAGTTTCAAGCCAAACGCCGATGTATTTTGCTCCCTCAATAAGGCATTTATAATCACCGAATACTCTGACGTTGCTTTTGCAAAGCTCCTCGCACTCGTCAAAAACAGTTTTCAGCATCTTATTTTCCGTATCAAACGTAACTCCCGTTTTATCCGTACGGTATTCGTCAATAAGCCATTTTTTCATTTTTAGTCTCCGTTTGTAAAAAGTCTTTTTATTCCGCCGTTGGCACTTTTTGTAAGAAGAATATTTAATTTTATTATAGCACGCTTTGTTGTGGAGCGCAATACGCTGATGACTAAAAAAGAAAATCGGTATCAATAAAAGAGGATTTTATTTGCGTGAGATGCGTTTAGCTTTCAAACACAAAGACCTCCTGTAGCGGATGTTTTTCTTCCGCTGTAGGAGGCCTTTTACTTAATTTTCATTTTGTGCTGTTTTTGCAAAGCTGTATTTTTAAATGTACCTATAAGATAATCCCACTTTGCTTAAGATAGTGCCTTTGATAGTACAATTAGCTTCCGGCCTCGATCTCGGATTTTAATTCCTGCTTCTTTGCTGTCAGCGCTTGCTCAATAGCTGCAATATCATCTGCGTGCGCATTTTCAAAATCCGCAAAGAATTCGTCCTTTGCCGCATTTATATTAGTCTCGATCTCGGCAGCCTTTTCTTCAAGCTTTGCTTTAATATTGTCGTCAAACAGTGTATCCTCAAGCTCGGTAAGCTTTGCTTCAGCCGCCCTGAGATTTTCGATCAGCGCTTCAAGCGATGCATTAAGATCTGTTCCGATCTTCTCGTATGATGCAAGCAATTTGTTGTAGTTTTCCTCTGTTAACTGAAGCGTAAGGGTAGCAGAAGCATATTCTTCGCCGTTTATATCCAAGGATGCCGTATAGTTTTTCTGCTTCAAAAGCTCAACCTTTGCCTCACGAAGCCTTGTTAAGGATTTTTGATACTCGGATTCGGGGGAAACAAGCATTTCATAGCGGAAATCATCAAGGTTGGTTATAGCCGAGCTGTAAATATCAAGCGCGGTCTTGTATGCGGTATGCGTCAGGTTATAAAGGCCGCCAAGCTCGTCTATGATCCTTGCGGTTTCCTCCCTTTGTGCGAAGGATACCTTATAATTCTTTGCAGAATAATAAGCCTCTCTCATTTCTTCGGTCAAAAGAAGTGCTGTTTCTATACGGCCGGCAGAAATAACCTTGTAGAGCTGATCTTCATCCATAGCATTGATTTCTTCTTCGCTGTAAAGCGAGGTAGCAAGTGCCATCTGACGAAGCGCATCTATTTTGAGTGCCTCAACCTTTTCAACCTTTCCATTGATATCAAGGGCATTCAAGGTTGCGGTTGCCTTTTCTGTAATATCGTTTTTAAGCTGCTCGGCATAGTCGGAATTGCCCGAAACCGATATCTTTACGGTGTTCTCGGTAGCTTCTGCATTACCCTTTACAAGGTAACCGGTATCGGAAGCAAGTGATATTATCATTTCAACACCTTCCTCGGGTGTCTTGCCGATAAATGCTTCGCCAACTATGAGAATGCTTCCGTCATCGTTCAGCGCGGTAACGGAAATGATTTTGTTTTGGTCATCAACCATAAATTCAACGCTCGGGTTGATGTCTACGGTTACTCGTGTTACACAGCCTTCCTCCGGCTCTGTATATGAACAGGATGTAAAGGCAATCGCGGACAATACGAGTGTTAACAGTAAAACAATACTGATCAGGCTTTTTTTCATAATAGTCAATTCCTTTCTTATAAAGTTATAGTAAGCTTGATTTTGACCTACTCTTGACTTTAGTATATATTGTAACGGATATTATTACAATAATCAAAAATACATCACTGATAAATTTTTAATCAAAGATAATTTTTTGATTGATTTTTCACTCGTTTTATGATATAATTTGATTAAAGTAAAGCCTTGGGGGAGAAAACCGTGTCATCGTCAACCTTAACTAAAAAAGCCTTGCTGGCGGCATTTGGTGATCTAATCGAAAATAAGCCCTTCAACAAGATCACAATAAGCGATATTACGGAAAAATGCGGCTTGAACCGTATGACCTTTTATTATCACTTTGATAATATATACGAGTTGATGATTTGGGGCCTTGAGATGCAAATGCGAGAGGCAAGCAAGGACTATATCAATTATGAAAATTGGAAAACAGGATATCTGCGCGTTTTCTATTTCGCGCTTGATAGAAAAAACTATATAAAAAAGATATTCCAAACCATCGAGCAAGAGCATCTTGAGCACTACCTCAATAAAATTGCCGAGCGTATGGTGCTTGCCGTGATAGAGGATAAGATCAGCGATAGAG
>JAZRLU010000457.1:0-1273 GCA_045647045.1 Eubacteriales bacterium | reverse complement strand
CCCAAGGAGTTGTAGCCCCTAATTGTCTTCCTAAGACCGCTTGGCCTCCGACTTCCTTTGCATCTCTTATTGAAACAAGACCGTGCTTATCCGCAAATTCAACAAGGTAGTCAGCGATACCCGCCGTATTGCCTGAGCCGCGCGGTACCTTGGATATTTCAAGAAAATAGTCAAAAATCCCGTTAGGGTTTTCGTTTTTTTCAAGCTTGATCATAAAAAACCTCTCAAAATATATTATTACCCTTATATTTTACAGCAAAGCGCGGACTTTTTCAACAGTAAAGTTGACTTTTTGTAAAAAAAGTTGTAAAATAGTAACTGATAAATACGCGAAATTCGCAAAATTAAAGGAGACCTTTGTTATGGAAGGCTTAAAAAACGAACTCTTTAAATTTCTTGATGAAAGCACTACCGCATATCACGCGGTTGCAAATATTGCCGCGGCTCTCGATGCCGCAGGCTACGTGCGCCTTTATGAGGATGAAGCCTGGTCGCTTGAATGCGGCAAGGGCTATTACGTAATAAGAGACGGCTCGTCTGTTATAGCCTTCCGCAACGGTGGCGGCAGCTTTATGATCGGTGCGGCACACAGCGATTCACCCGCATTCCGTGTGAAGAGCGTATCGGGTAATTCAAGATACGTAAGGCTCAGCACCGAAAAATACGGAGGTCTTATAAATTACACATGGCTGGATAGACCCCTTGCAATATCAGGCAGAGTAACGGTAAAGGAAAACGGCGGGCTTTGCATAAAGCTCGTATCCGTTCCCGGTACCGTGATCATTCCCAGCCTTGCAATACACCTTAACCGCGGTGTTAACGACGGAGCAAAGCTTTCTCTTACCTCGGATATGATCCCCCTTGCATCTCTTGCGCCCTCGGGCATTCCGTCGCTTGAGGCACTTGTAGCAGGTGCGCTCGGTATAAATGCAGAGGATATAATATCTCACGAGCTTTACCTTACCGCGGCAGACGGTGCACGTGCGGTAGGTCTTGCGGATGAGCTTGTGCTTTCCCCCCGTCTTGACGATCTTTCTGCGGTATGGGCATCCTTAAGCGCATTCCTTGCAACCCCCGCGGCGGAGGGAACCACGCCCGTGCTTGCGGTATTCGATAACGAAGAGGTCGGCTCTGAAACAAAGCAGGGCGCGGCATCTACCTTCCTTTACGATACACTCGTACGTATCTCCGGCAGCGAGGATGAATATCGCCGCCGTATCGCAAGCTCCTTTATGGTAAGCGCAGATAATGCACACGCCATCCACCCCAACCA
>JAZRLU010000456.1:0-4208 GCA_045647045.1 Eubacteriales bacterium | reverse complement strand
CTTCCTAAGACCGCTTGGCCTCCGACTTTGCCGAGGCTAACGGTAGTATCGGATACGGTTGCATTTGCCGAAAGGCAAACGTTGCCTTCACCGTCGGCAAGGGTAAGCGCTACCTCAATATCCGCATTTGCGAGTATATCAACAAATACGTCAGCCGCGCCGAAGTCCTCGGTAAGCACGGGTCTTACAAAGATATCGTCTATTCTTGCGGTATCGCGGAAGAGAACGTATACCTCGCGGAAGATACCCGATGCGCGGTACATATCCTGATCCTCAAGATAAGAGCCGTCACACCACTTAAGCACAACCAGCCTAACCTCGTTATCACCGGGGCGTACAAGATCGGTAACAACGAATTCGCTTGTGCCGTGGCTTACCTGGCTGTAGCCTGCAAAGCTGCCGTTAACGTAAAGGTAGAAGCAGGAGTCAACACCCTCGAACGTAAGAACAACGTCCTTACCCGTAAGGCTTGCGGGGGTAAGGCGGAAATGCCTTGAATAAACGCCTGCGGGATTTTCATCGGGCACGTGAGGGGGATCTACGGGATAAGGATAGTTTGTATTTGTATAGTTGGGGATATCGTAGCCCCTACCAAGTGCATTCTGCCAGTTCATGGGTACGTCAAGGCGCTCGTTTGCCTCAAACGTTACCGCCATGGGATCTGCGATATCGGTTACGGAAGCAAAGAACTTAAAGCTCCACTCTCCGTAAAGGCTCTTAAAATATGGTGAATAATCTCTTTGTAAGTCGCGTGCCGCGCGCGCATCCGCATAGGGGATAAAGTACGCATGGGGTGCCTCTGTACCGAAGTGCAGAACGTCAAGTGATTTGTGATAATCGGGTAATCCAAAAGGCATGAGTATTCCTCCGTTTTATAGATGTATGTTGTTTTTTTAGTTAAATCTTATGCTGATCTCGCCCGTAGAAAGCTCGGCACGGGTGCCGTCCTCCGTTTGAACGATAAGCGCGCCTCTGTCGGTAAAGCCGACCGCATCGGCAAAATATTCACCTGCGGATGAGATAACGCGCACACGCCTGCCGGTAACCACCGATCTTGCGCGGTATTTTTCCATATACTCACCCGTATCGGTGCGTGAAAAGCGCACAAGCCTTTCCGCTATCTCCGCAGCAAGCCTTGCAATATCGGGGGCTTTGCCGCACTGCGCTTCAATATCGGTAGCTATATCCGCAAGCTCGGGTGGGAAGTCCCTTTTGCAAACGTTTATGCCGATACCGATAACGGCATAGGCAAAATGCTCACCGTCTTCCGCAAAGGCGCCCTCGGTAAGTATTCCGGCAGCCTTTTTATTTCCTATAATGAGATCGTTTACCCACTTTATGCCTACGCTGACGTTGGCAAGTGACTCTATAGCCTCTGCCGCGGCAACGGATGCATAAACGGTAAGCAGGAGTGCATCGGCTGCAGATATCGTGGGGTGCGTAAGGTAGGAAAGGTAAAGCCCGCCCTCATCGGACAAAAAGCTTCTGCCCATACGGCCTCTGCCACCGCTTTGCTTCCTTGCAATAAAGAACGCATCCCCCTCTACGGTTGGCGCTGCCTGCTTTGCGGCGGTATTCGTTGAGCCTACGGTATCGTACACAAAAAGCCGTGCATCTATGCCGCGAGAATCAAGCTCGCGCTTTAATTTGAGTTCAAAATCCACTTTGTGCTCCTGTTTGTTTATCAAGCCTATTTTATCATAACCGCGGCGCAAAAGTCAACACCCACGCGCGATTTTAATCTATAAGCTAAGCATAAATTTCGCACGGGCGCATAGCGCGCGCAGAAAACGGGCAAACTCGGTAAAAAAGGAGTTGTGATATGCAGCTTTGCGAGGATTATTCCCGTAACGTTGAAACGGTAGAAAAAAGGCTTGGATACAAAAGGAGCTTTGACGTGCTTGAAAAGAGGATAAACGCCCGAGGCACGGAAATGACGTTCTTTTACATTGACGGATTTGTTAAGGACGGCGAGATGCAAAGGGTTATGCAGGCGCTGCTCTCGCGCGATGAGGTTGGCACGGCATACGATACCGAGCGCGCCATTCCGTACGTTGAGATAGCGCGCACCTCGGATACCGATGCACTTATAACCGCCGTGCTTTCGGGGCAAACCGCCCTGCTTGCACAAACCTTTGGGCCTGAGGCGCTGCTTATAGATCTGCGCACCTACCCAGCAAGGCAAACGGGCGAGCCTGAAAACGATCGCGTTATGCAGGGCGCAAGAGACGGATTTGTGGAAACGCTTATAATGAACACCGCACTCCTCCGCCGCAGAATACGTGACCCACGCCTTGTTATGCGCCACTTTGACATAGGGGGTGCATCGCACACGGATATCGTAGTAAGCTACGTGGATGGCGTTGCAAATCCCGAATACGTAGAGAAAATATGCAAAAAACTCGACACGGTACACCCCAAAACGCTTACACTTGGCACACAAAGCCTATCCGAATGCCTTATTGCGCGCCGCTGGTACAACCCATTTCCCAAGGTGCGCACAACAGAGCGCCCCGACACCGCCGCCGCGCAGGCGCTTGAAGGGAGTATACTCGTTTTTTGTGACACGTCCCCCGAGGTAATGATACTCCCAACCTCAATATTTGACTTTTTTGAGGAGGCGGACGATTACTCCTTCCCTCCCCTTACGGGCACGTATTTGCGCCTTTGCAGAATAGTTATTATGCTTCTTTCGGTAGTTATAACTCCCCTTTGGTATCTTGCGCAGATGAATGCGAGCTCCCTGCCCGAGTATTTATCCTTTCTTGTACCGAGTGAGCCGGGCGCGCTGCCGATCATATTTCAGCTTTTTCTTGCCGAGCTTGCCATAGACGGACTTAAGCTTGCATCGATGAATACACCCGATATGCTTTCAAGCTCTCTTTCGGTTGTGGGGGCACTTTTGCTTGGTGATTTTGCGGTAACCGTGGGCTGGTTTTGCGCGGACGTTATCTTCTATATGGCACTTGTTTCAATAGCTAACTTTGCAGGGCAAAATCACGAGCTTGGATATGCCTTTAAATTCACACGGATGCTTATCCTTGGGCTTACCTTTATTTTCGGAACGGTGGGATTTTTCATCGGCGTTGTACTGTTTTTGATCTTTATTGCACTCAACCGCTCGCTTGACGGTATCGGCAGCTATCTTTATCCCCTTATCCCCTTTGACGGGCGCGCTATGCTGCGCCACCTTATACGCCGCCGCAAAAGCGACGTTGACGTGTAGCCACGGGCGATGCGCGTGCGCTCCTGCGCCTATTTTTTCGCCCGCCGTGCGTGGGCGTGTGGGCATATGGCGCGTGCGCGCATTCGCGTTTTTATAAATGTGCACAAAATTTCTTGTAGCATTTGTCAATTGAAAGTTGCGCGCCGGCGTTATATAATAATTATAGATAAAAATACTGTGTTCCGGAGGACCTTATGAAGAACAATACACGTATAAGCAGATTTATCGCGCTTATCACCTGCGCCGTTATCGCATTATCCGTTGCAGTTACCCCCGTGGCGGCAGCTGCAAGTGATGACTGGGCGGCATTTGTTGAATCCGTAGGTGCGGTTAAGAATGCGCTTACGCTTGACGAAAAATACGAATGCCTTTTAGCCGCAGAGGAAAGCCTTAATGCATACACCGAGCAGGGCGGTATTCCCGATGCGGACGGTGAGGCTATTGTAGCCGAATATCAGGAGCTTAAGGCAGAGGTTGAGACCTCTATAGCCTATTGCGAAGAGTTTATAGAGTACGTTGAGCTTGCCTTTTCATATGACGGCGTTTCCTTTACGGATATGATGGAAAACCTTGAGAAGGCAGAGGCGCTGCTTGATCTTATAGACACCACGTATACCGGCATTACCGGCTTTAAGAACGATTACAGTGCGCTTGTGTTTAAATACAGAGAGCCGATAGAGATATGCGAAAGCTTTATAAGATATGCATCTCTTGCGGCAAACGCCGAGACCTACGAGGAAGCGGCAACCAACTATGCGCGTGCCAACGAGTGCAAGTCCAATATAACGATCCCCGATTTCCCCGGGCTTGACGAGGCAGAGGAAAACCTTAAGGCGGCAAATGCATTTATGTCCGAGAAGCTGCTTGGCGCGAAGAATTTTATTGAGGCGGTTGCAAATATCGGCAAGGCGGAAAACCTTGCAAAGGCAATTGAGGATGCATACGCGATCATCGAGCGCGATAACGTAGACGTTACCGCAGA
>JAZRLU010000455.1:0-1741 GCA_045647045.1 Eubacteriales bacterium | reverse complement strand
AGTTGAAAGTCTGTGTGCAACTATAAAGCTCGTTCTGCCCTCCATCATAGAGAGAAACGCCTTCTGAATGCGTATTTCCGTTCTTGTATCTATAGATGAGGTTGCCTCGTCAAGTATAAGCATAGGCGGCAGGGTAAGCATTACTCTTGCAATGCAGATAAGCTGGCGCTGACCTGCGGAAAGCTCTGCACCGCCGTCACCTACAACGGTGTTATATCCGTTAGGCAGGCGCTTTATAAAGCTGTGCGCGTGCGCAGCCTTGGCGGCGGCAACGATCTCATCGTCCGTTGCATCGGGATTACCGAATGCAATATTATCGCGCACCGTTGTATTAGATAACCATGTCTCCTGAAGCACCATACCGTAGCTCTCGCGCAGGGAATGGCGGGTTATATTGCGTATATCCGTTCCGTCAACGGAAATAGAGCCGTCCTTAACGTCATAAAAGCGCATCAAAAGGTTTATAAGCGTTGTTTTGCCGCATCCCGTAGGTCCTACTATGGCAACGCGCTCGCCTGCCTTTATATCAAGCGTAAGATTTTCAATAAGGCGCTTTTGCTCGGTGTAGGAGAAGCTAACGCCGTCAAGCTTAACGTCACCCGCAGCATCCGTAAGCACGCGCGCATCCTGCGCATCGGGGATCTCGGCATCCTTATCAATAAGCTCAAAAACGCGCTTTGCAGAGGCAAGTGCATTCTGGAACTCGGTTATAACGCCGGATATCTCGTTAAATGGCTTTGTGTACTGATTAGTGTATGAAAGCAGGCAGGTAAGCTGACCTACCGTAAAGGCAACCGCCGTGCCCGCGGTGCTAACCGCCACAAGCGCACCTGAAAGTGCAACCGCCGCATAAACAAGGTTGTTTACAAAGCGCGTTGTGGGGTTTACAAGAGAGGAGAAGAAGATAGCACGAAGCGAGGCGCTTGTAAGCCTGCCGTTTATCTCGTCAAACTTTTCAGCAGTCTCATCCGTATGCGAAAATGCAAGAATTACCTTCTGCCCCGAAAGGCTTTCATCTATATGCGCAACCGCCTCTGCGTTCGTTTTAGAGCGCAGGGTAAACATACTGTGCGTTCTGCTGCCGATAAATTTTGCTATAAACAGGGAGATAGGGGTAAGAAGAACTACAACAAGTGCGATCCTCCAGTCTATCACCAGCATAAATACAAGCGTGCCGAGTATTGTGAGTATACCCGTAAACAGCTGTGTAAATCCAAGCAAAAGCCCCTCGGAAAAGCTATCCACGTCATTGATGATACGCGATACCGTGTCACCCTTCTTTTCGCCGTCGATATAGGATAAGGGAAGGCTGTTCAGCTTTCTGAAAGCCGCATTTCTCATATCGCGTGATGTGTGATAGGTGATCTTGTTGTTGATCGTGCTCATAAGCCATTGCAATACGGCGGTTACAAGCGTTACTGCCGCGGTAATGGCAAGATATTTTACAACACCGCCAATGTCAACCGAATCACGGTCTGTGATAAGATCGATAGCTTCGCCTACCGTAAGGGGAATTATAAGCGTTCCCGCAACGATAAGCGCCGCAAGAAGCAGCGAAAGGAACAAAAGCAGTCTGTATCTGCCTATAAAGCTAAGAGCGCGGTTGAGTGTAGATTCTTTTTTCATACTGCCGCCTCCTTTGTAAACTGGGTCTCGTATATCTCGCGGTATATATCCGAGGCTTGAAGAAGCTCGCTGTGCGTGCCCTTACTTACTATCCTACCGTCGTCAAGCACAAGTA
>JAZRLU010000454.1:0-2248 GCA_045647045.1 Eubacteriales bacterium | reverse complement strand
ATACGTGCTGTTTACAGACTGCGGTTTTATTTTATATGAGCTATTATACGTGCCCATTTGTATGCGCTGTTTTGCGGTATTTATCGGCACCGCAAAGGGCTTTTACCGAATGCGATCGGCACGCGAGGTGAAGCTTAAGGTGCAAGCTTACCAAGCGCATACGGGGGATACGTTATAATAATCGTATATGCGCATGCTATTGCCCTGAGGCTCACCGGAGAGGAACATTGCAGCGAAGCAATACTGAAGGCCTCTATCGTGCGATACCGTATTTCCTCTACCGAAAGCATCTGCTTCCTCTTTGGTATCGAATATACCCATTATTGTTTCATCGTCTCCCTTAAGAAGTGCTACCGCGTACTTGTATTCCATATCATTTATCTCCTTTTTTTGCGAGTGGTTTTGGGGCTTGCGATCTGCTTGCTTCCCCCCTGTGATTAGATTATATCACGTAAGGTGTCCTATAATTTGGACACCTTTTAGGTTTTTAATGATTTTTTTGGCGTTTTTTAAAAAATCAGCGGTGAAATATCGGCGGTAAAGCGGCGTTTTTTCACACCTCGCATTCCGTGGCAAAAAATCTGCAGGGTGGGGGTTATGTTAATATCTCACACCTTTTTGTCAAGATAATCTATTGATTTTCGCGCACGTTTGTATTATACTACAAGAGGTGTTATACCACAAATTCATTTACGAGGTAATTATTATGTTATTAAGAGCGCCTGCAGTACCGCTTATCACTATCGACCCTTTTATCTCCGTTTGGTCCCCCAACGAGGTAATCAATTATAAGCCTACCGTTCACTGGACAAGATCAACTATGAGCGTTATCGGCTACGTTAACGTTGACGGTGTGGAGTATTCCTTCCTCGGCTTTAACAGAAATGCAAAGAAGATGACACAGACCGAGATGGATATAACCACACTCTCTACTCTTGCCACCTTTGAGTGCGATAAGATCAGACTTTTCGTAAGATTTATGACTCCTATGCTTCCCGATAATCTTGACGTGCTTACGCGCCCTGTTTCTTATATGTCCGTACGCTATGAGAAGAAGTGCGACTGTGTAAAGAACGTAAGCATCAGAGTGGTTGCAGACAACTCCTTCTGCCTTGACCGCCCCAATACCGCGGTATGCGAGACCTTCCCCGTTTCCGAGGGTAACGTTACCGGTATCCGTATGGGTAACAAGGAGCAGAACGTGCTTAACAGAAGCGGTGACGATCACCGTATAGATTGGGGCTACTTCTACCTTTGCGCAAGAGGCGAGGCTGATGCTACCGCTATTGTGAACAGCAATAATGAAAAGGACGTAAAGGTTCAGCTTACCGCACCCGTTGCCGAGGGTGAAGAAAAGCTTGTGCTCTTTGGCTATGACGATATCGCATCCATCAACTATTTCGGCAAGCAACTTAAGTCTTACTGGAACAGAAACGGCAAAACAATGGCACAGGCACTTGCCGAGGCGGCTGCCGATTACGATGAGCTTGTAAACGTGTGCGATGATTTTTCCGACAAGATGTGCTCGGATGCCTATATGGCAGGCGGCGAGAAGTATGCAGATCTCCTTTGCCTTGCATACAGGCAGGTAATGGCGGCTCACAAGCTTGCGGTTGACGATAACGGCGATATTCTTTATATATCAAAGGAATGCTTCTCCAACGGCTGCGCTGCAACCGTAGACGTTTCCTACCCCTCTATCCCCCTCTTCCTTTACTACAATACCGAGCTTGTTAAGGGTATGCTCCGCCCCATATATAAGTTTGCTGCAAGCGATGCTTGGCAGTATGACTACGCCCCCCACGATGCAGGAAGATATCCCCTTGTTACAGGTCAGGTATACGGTCTGCGCGAGGGCAAGCTTCTTCACGAAAAGCAGATGCCCGTTGAGGAATGCGGTAATATGATCATTATGGAGACCAATATTGCCCTTGCAGACGGTAATGCAGAGTTTGCGCGCCCCAATATGGACGTGCTTCGCGGCTGGTGCGAATACCTTATCAAGTACGGAGACGATCCCGAAAACCAGCTTTGCACAGATGACTTTGCAGGTCACCTTGCGCACAACTGCAACCTTACCCTTAAGGCAATTATGGGTATTGCGGGTATGTCTATCCTTTCCGGAATGCTTGGTAATAACGAAGATGCGGAAAAGTATATGGCTATTGCCAAGGAAAAGGCAACAAGCTGGTGCGAGCGCGCAATAAATCCCGACGGCAGATCCTACAGACTTGCCTTTGACCGCGAG
>JAZRLU010000453.1:0-3822 GCA_045647045.1 Eubacteriales bacterium | reverse complement strand
GCCCGCTATTGCAAACAGGGGGCTGTTAAAGCCGTAGCCCCATCCCACAAGCGCGGTAAGCGACATAACCGTAGCGGAGTGACCGCTTGGCATTCCACCGTCTCCGAAAAGACGGGTGATATCGAATTTTTTGTTAACGATAAGGTTGATTATTATCTTGATGATCTGCGCGGTTAGCCACGATGCAACGGGCACCATAAGCACGGGGTTGGTAAACAGATCCTTAAGCATATCCAAAATTATCATAAAATCTCCAGTGTTTGTTTTATTGTCCTTTATTTTGACGTCTTACGTGAGCTTTAGTCCATAGGCCACGGAATTTCATCGGTATTACCGCCAAGAATGCCGTCAATAACTCCGTCCGGTATTTCCTCGGGAAGCTCGCCGCCCTCTCCTACGTATACCGAATAATACTTAGCCATAAAGTCAACAAGATCTGCCTCGGTTATCTCTTCCTTGCCCTCAAGCTCGGTGCACACGAAGTCTGTAACCATAGAAAGCTGCTCTTCATCAAGCGGAATACCGTTTTCGGTAAGCGTTGTATCTATCTTTGTTGATACCTCAGCCTTGTATTCCTCCTCGGTTTCATAGTCGGACTTATTTATTGAAACTATATCGTTAAGAGTTCCCTTAATATCCTCAACCGTATTCATAACCTCGGGATCGATGCCTGCATTTTGAAGCACAAGATCCACGGCAAGATCGGTAATCGAAAGCGCTACCGTTATAAATCTTTCATTGGATTTAAGCGCCGCGCTGATCTTCTCTATAGCGTTTTTACCCTCGCTGTCCTTTTGCATAAACTTATCCATAAGATTTTCAGAGGACTCGGAGGAGAATACGCCGATATCGGTAAGTATGTAATACACCTGTGCTACCGTCTTAAGGTCGCCCTTAACGTTTGCCGAGCTGCTTGTTTCAAAGATACCGATAAACGAATCGATAAAGCCGTCTACGGATTCATCATATTCAAGGGGTATCAGCCCTGCATCCACCGCACGCGGAACTGCGCGAAGGATACCGGAAACGAGGGATTTTATGTATATATCGTCTCCGATACAATCGATCATCTGATCGATCGTTTGCTTGTTTTCCTCCGTAGGATTCTTTAAATCCGCGCCGCCGAGATCACCGTAAAGCACGAAAAGATCAAATGCATCGCTTGCAACCGATCCGAGGTTTACCGCCTCGCCGTTTATCTTAACGGTAATGAAGTTATCGTAAAGGAAGCCGAGCTTTTCATCTATCAGGCTTACGGCAATATTGCCTTCAAGCCCATCCATATAGCTGTGATATGCATTTGCAACCGTTACCGAGTTTTGAGAGGTGGGGTAGTTTTCCTCTGCGCTAAGCACCGCGTTCTTTACAACGCCGTACGTGCCTATCGCGGGGAACAGGATAGCCGCCGCAATGAAAAGACCGTGAACCACGCCGAGTGCACCGCCAAGCAGCCTTGTAAATGCATTGTTGTTCTTGTTTGAGAAGCCGAAGATGCCGCACAGTATAAGCTGAAGCAGCTTAAGCACAAGCGAAAGAAGCAAGAACGCCAGAACGTACAAGATCGGAACGATCACAAGCATGATCGGTATCGCAAGCAAAAGCCCTGCGATCTCAGGCTCAACGCATCTTATGTAATCGGCATACTCCTGCGGAATTGAGAGAGAGAATTTTGCCAGAAATCCGTCTACCGTAGCGATAAGCTCATCCGGAGTTTTTGAGGATACGAACGAGAAAACTACGGGATATATCTTTGTACACGCGAAGTAGGATAAGCCGGCAGAGCCCACAACGGTGATCGCACGTATGGTCTCACGGCATATTCCGCCAACAAGACCGCGTATCAGTCTTATAAGGCATATGATACCTATAAAGGCATACACAGAATAGCTTACTATTGTTGATATTTCCATTACTCTTTCCCTTCCGACCGCGTATCAAACGGTCTTATTGCCGCAAGCTTCAATATTGCGATCTGCGTTTTTGCATCGCATATTTCGCCGCGCATTACCATGCCGTAAAGCTCCCCCGGATCGCAAAGCTCAACGTTAAGGAATTCATCCTCGTCAAGCTCGCGCTCACCGAAGGTCAGATCCTCGGCAAGATACATATGTATTCTTTCGTTAATAAGTGCCGGCGTGGTATCAACCGCACCAAGATAGGTCATTTTACCCGCGATGGCACCCGTTTCCTCACGTAATTCACGCATAGCGGCGGAAAGCGGATCCTCATCGGGAGAATCAAGCTTACCTGCAGGTATCTCAAAGAACACCCTGCCGTGCGCATATCTGTACTGCCTTTCCATTATCACCCTACCGTCATCAAGCACGGGGATAATGCACACAGCACCTACGTGAAGGCATATTTCACGGTAAGACTCCTCACCGTTTGGAAGCAGCACCTTATCGCGCACGGTGTGAAGCACGGCACCGCGATAGATCTCTTCCCTCTCTAACTGTCTTTCTGTAAGATCGTTCAAATTAAGCCTCACTATCAAAGATTTCGTCTGCAAAGTACGCCCTTGTGCGCGCGCACTTGCCGCTGTGATCATATACGTCTACGCGCAACCAGGCGCATCTGCCCGCGGGCGTGTGCGCGGTATTGTCGCGGAACTTGGTAAGGTCAAAGCTTGCCTCGGAAAGCTCCTGCTCACCTTTTGCGGGGCGAGATGCAAGCATCATACGCTGATCGGTTACTACCTCTACCGTAGCGGCAGGCGAGGTCTTTACGTGGAGCATACCGTCCTCTACGTAAAGCTCATAGATCTCAGGGCCTGTGGACGAATAGAAGTCTCCCCTCTCAAGCGCGCCGAAGATCTCCGAATATTCAAGCACGGGTGCCTTTATCCACACCCATCCGCCACCGTATGCAAGAACACCGTGGCAATCATCGGTTGCAAGAGGATAGCACTTGCGCTCGCCCTGGCGGAGCAGGTCTGTTATGGGCTGAATGTTCTCACGGTAGCCTGCGCGGTTTCCGCCGTTGTTATACCATTCAACGCCCCAAATGCCGCGAAGTCCGCTGTAATCGTCCTTATCCTGAAGAGACCAGACGGGGTGGTTGTAGCTTACGATACAGCCTTCCTCACGCGAGGTATCGATGATCCATTGCACGTACTCCTTGGAGTACTCGCGCTTTTCAACTCCGTTTTCTATCATCTCGGGGGTGATATGAGATCTCATACTCTCCCTGCCCGACGCGGCAACACGCCAGAAGGTACGCGGAGCGCTCATATTTATATCAGAGGAATAAACGTTGAGATGATAGGTCTTTGTGTAAGGATTCCAAGCGGAATCGTTTACCGATATTTCATAAGAGGTCAAAGCAATAAAATTCTCATCACAAAGCTCCGGGTGGGGCACCATGACCTCGTGATCCGTATATGCAACGACAGAATAGCCGTGCTCAACAAACCACGCCTTTGCCTCAGCGGGCGTAAGCTTACCGTCCGATACGGTGGTGTGAGTATGCAAATTAGCCTTATAGAAATTACCCATCTCGGGCAAAAGATGCTTTCTCATATCCTACTCCTCTAAATATTTATTAAAATATTATTCATAATAATAATAACACTTTCTGCCGATAGTGTCAAGTGGTTTTTGAAAATAGCAAAAAAGTATTATTTTAGGACAAAAAAATTATTGCATTCGGCGCATTTTTGTGCTATTATGGATATAGGGAGCTGCAAAATGCGGCTCACGCCGGCGCACGTGCGCTACACAAATGAAAACAAAACCGAAAGGACTATATACTTATGAAGCTTTCAGTACTTACGAATCTCTTCGGCGATCTCTCCTTTGACGAGGCTCTTGCAAAATTCGAAGC
>JAZRLU010000452.1:0-7877 GCA_045647045.1 Eubacteriales bacterium | reverse complement strand
AGGTCGTCCTCAAGTTGACAGCTTACCTATTATACACCAACTCCCCTTATTTGTCAAGCACTTTTTCAAAAGTTTTTTCGTTTTTTTGCTTTTTTCTTTTTTGTTCACTTTTGATGATTATTATTGCCCGTTTTTGTGCATTTTAACAACAAGAAAATGCCGGTACAAATGCCAAAACAGCGGCGGAGGATTGATGCATTTATTTTTCGCTATACCTATTGACAAACGGCTTGTATTGATGCTATAATACTTTTAGCACTCGCCGACATTGAGTGCTAAAACATCAGCGAGGTTATTTAAAATGAGAAAGAAACAATTTAAAACAGAATCCCAAAAGCTACTTGATATGATGATCAACTCCATATATACGCACAAGGAAATATTCCTGCGCGAATTGATCTCCAACGCATCGGATGCGGTAGATAAGCTTTATTTCCGTTCCCTTACGGATACGTCGATACCGCTTTCAAAATCCGATTACGCTATCTGGATCAAGCCCGACAAGGATGCGCGCACGCTTACCATATCCGATAACGGCTGCGGAATGAGCGAGGATGAGCTTGAAGCAAATCTCGGAACGATTGCAAAGAGCGGCTCGTTTGATTTTAAGCGCACTGAAACAGCAAACGATGAGGTTGATATTATAGGTCAGTTCGGCGTTGGCTTCTACTCTGCTTTTATGGTAGCAAAGAAGATCACCGTACGCTCTAAGCCCTACGGCGCTACAAGCGCATACGTATGGGAATCCGAGGGCGCAAGCGGATATACGGTTACCGAATGCGATAAGGAAAGCTTCGGCACGGAGATCATATTATATATAAAGGAAGATACCGAAGACGAAAGCTATTCCGAATTCCTTGAAGAATTCCGCATCCGCGGTCTTATCAAGAAGTATTCCGACTACATCAGATACCCCATTAAGATGGAGGTTGAGACCGAAAAGCTTAAGGAGGGCACAACCAACGAATACGAGACTGTAAGCGAGATTGAGACGCTTAACAGCATGGTGCCCATTTGGAAGAAGAGCGCATCCGAGGTAAGCGAGGAGGAATACGCCGCATTCTACCGCGACAAGTTCTACGATTACGAAAAGCCCGCACGCACGGTTACGCAGAAATCCGAGGGCACGGCAACATACACCGCCCTTCTCTTTATTCCCTCTCACGCCCCCTATAACTACTATACAAAGGACTATGAAAAGGGACTTGAGCTTTATTCAAGCGGCGTTATGATAATGGAAAAGTGCGCAGACCTTGTTCCCGATTACTTCAGCTTTGTAAAGGGACTTGTGGACTCCGCAGATCTTTCCCTTAATATCTCACGTGAGCTTCTTCAGCACGACAGACAGCTGAAGATCATGGCAAAGAGCATTGAGAAAAAGATCAAGAGCGAGCTTGAACGTATGCTTGATGATGACAGAGAGACTTATGAGAAGTTCTTTGATGCCTTTGGCATTCAGCTTAAGTTCGGACTTTACTCTGATTACGGAACGCACAAGGACGTGCTTAGCGATCTTGTTATGTTCCGCTCCTCTGCGGATAAGTACGTAACGTTTAAGGAGTACGTAGCCGCAATGAAGGAGGGCCAGAGTGCAATTTATTACGCATCCGGCGAGAGCACCGCACGTATCTCTACCCTTCCCCAGGTTGAGGCTGCACGCGAAAAGGGCTATGAGGTGCTTTATCTTACCGATGACGTAGATGAATTTGCACTTAAAATGCTTGGAGCATATGACGGTAAGGAGTTTAAGAGCGTTACCGCAGAGGCCCTTGACCTTGCAAGCGAGGACGAAAAGGCTAAGGTGGAGGAGGCAAACGAATCTGCCGAGCAGATGCTTTCATTTATGAAGGACGCTATAGGCAAGGTAAGCGCGGTAAAGTTCTCTGCCAACCTTACAAAGCACCCCGTATGTCTCTCAAGCGAGGGCGAGCTTTCTGTTGAAATGGAAAAGATACTTAAGAGAATGCCCGGCGCAGAGGGTGCTCCCGAGGCAAAGGTAGTGCTTGAGCTTAACCACGATCACGAGATCACAGAAAAGCTCTTCCACCTCTTTGGAGAGGATAAGGACACGCTTTCAAGCTATGCAAAAATACTCTATTACGAGGCTTGCCTTATGGCAGGTGTTGCAATTGAGGATCCCGTGGAGTTTGCAACCCTTATATCGAATCTTATGATTTGATAAATACAGACAACGATCCGGCAAAGCGGCTTTATGCACGTGTGCCGGATCTTTTTTGTGGCTTACCGTGTCAAATTTCAGGTTAATTTTAACAGTTTTCCAAAACAAAAAATGAGATTGCTTTTTTATTGCTCTTTTTTCTATTTTGCTTGACTTTTTTTTCGCCGTGTGTCATAATATAATTGATTAATTATGGAGGTGTAGTATTGTTATCCGTTTTATTTAAAAAGATACAAGAATCGGCTTTCTCGGTTTTACCGATAGTGGCAATAGTTCTTATCTTGTGCATCACTCCGCTTGTAGATCTTTCACTCACAGAGATGCTTACGTTTATAATATCGGCTGTCTTCCTTATCATTGGAATAGGTCTCTTTAATCTCGGCGCAGATATGGCTATGACACCTATGGGTGAGCATATAGGATCAGGTCTTACAAAGCTTAAGTCCGTTCTTATACTTCTTTCCGTAGCCTTTGCAATGGGCATACTTATCACGGTAGCCGAGCCCGATCTTTCTGTGCTCGCAAACCAGGTAAAGGAGATCATAAACGGAAAGGTGCTTATATTTACGATCGGTATCGGCGTAGGATTATTCCTTGTGCTTGCGATACTTAAGATAGTTTTCCGCAGATCGCTTTCCGCAATGCTGCTGTTCTTTTATATGATGCTTTTTGCATTCACGGCGCTTGTAATAACAAACGGCAACGGCGCGCTTGTGCCCCTTGCATTTGATTCCGGCGGAGTTACCACCGGACCTATCACGGTTCCGTTTATAATGGCGCTGGGCGTTGGAATTGCATCTACCATCGGCGGTAAGGACTCATCGGAAAACTCATTCGGTCTTATAGCCCTTTGCTCTGTAGGTCCGATGCTTGCCGTGCTTATTTTCAGCTCGTTTGTTAACGGAGATATGCACTACGAGCCGGAATACGTTTTTGATTGCTCGATAGGCAACATACTTTCTACGTTTATACATACTGCAGGCGAGGTTATCGTTGCCCTTGGACTTATCGTAGTATTCTTTATTATACTTCAGCTGATCTGCCTTAAGCTTCCGAAAAAGAAGCTTGTGCAGATATCTATAGGAATACTTTATACCTTTATAGGTCTTGTGATCTTCCTTTCCTCTGTTTCGATAGGCTTTATGCCCATAGGATATAAGCTTGGTGCGGCACTTGGAGAAAATCCGATTGCATTTGCAATAATCAGCTTTATCATAGGCATGGTGGTTGTGCTTGCAGAGCCTGCAGTACACGTGCTTAACAAGCAGGTTGAAACCATAACGGAGGGTACGGTATCAAAAAGCTCTATGATGATAGCACTTTCCCTTGGTGTTGGAATATCCATCGGTCTTTGCGCTATCAGGATCATATTCAGCTTCTCTGTTCTCTATTACCTTATCCCCGGCTATCTTATTTCTCTCGGTCTTTCGTTCTTTGTACCGCCATTATACACAGCTATCGCGTTTGACTCCGGTGGAGTTGCAAGCGGTCCGCTTACCTCAAGCTTTATTCTCCCCTTTGCGGTGGGCGCGTGCGTGGCTGTAAGCGGTGGCGCGCAGAACGTACTGACGGATGCTTTCGGTATCGTTGCAATGGTTGCTATGGCACCGCTTATTACGATACAGCTGCTTGGCTTCAGAGCAATTATGGCTAAAAAGATTCGTGACAAGATCGCAGTTAACCGCATACTTAATGCAGATGACGAGCAGATCATTGATTTTATGTAAGGAGGAGCTATGGCAATTATAAAGGCTTCAAGGCGTGGCTTTGCAAAGAGCGTACCGGAACGTACGTCTATGTCTGCGCCGGATAAAATGCGGCTTCTGTTTACAGTTGTAAACCGTAACAAAACCGAGTTTTTTGTTGATATCCTGCAAGGCTTTGAGATCAATATGCAGCTTGTGCTCTCTGCGCAAGGAACCGCAAACGATCAGATAATGAACCTGCTTGGACTTACGGAAAGCGACAAATCCGTTATTGTAAGCGTGATCAGGCGTGACAGGGTAAAGGATGCGCTTGAGATGCTTGATGAAAAGTTTAAAACCGTTAAGGGCGGTAAGGGTATCGCCTATACAGTACCTATGAGCAGCACCATTGGCGTTGCAATATATCAATTCTTATCAAATACAACGGGAGGTGCAAAATGAACAGCTACAAGCACGAGGTTATCTTTTGTATTGTTAATGCAGGCTTCTCTGATGAGGTAATGGATGCCGCAAGAGAATTCGGCGCACGCGGCGGAACGGTTATCCGTGCGCGCGGAACGGCAAATGCAGCCGCAGAAAAGCTCTTTAATATCGCTATCCAGCCCGAAAAAGAGATCGTTATGATACTTGTTGAAGCAAAGATCAAAAACGATATTCTCCACGCGCTTTACCGCGCAGTAGGCTTAAATACACCCGGTCAGGGAATTGCATTCACACTCCCTGTTGAAAACGTTGTTGGGCTTTCTGATTCTATCATTTCATTTGATGAAAACGGAGATCCCGAGACCAATTAGAGGTAATCAGTAATGTTAAAGCTGAAAAACGTTGATGCTACCGAGGGCCCTATTCTCACAAAGATACTTATCTACGCTATCCCGCTTATGCTGGGAACGCTGATACAAACGCTTTTTAATGCGGTTGATATGATCGTGCTCGGTAATATGGCCGATTCTACGTCGGTTGCCGCCGTAGGCGCAACAACGGCTATCACTTCCCTGCTTATAAATTCTTTTATAGGTTTATCGGGCGGTGCGAAGAACATTCTGGCAAGATTTTTTGGATCAAAGGACGGCGAGCGAATAAAGCGCACCGCAGATACGTCACTTATAATGGCGCTTGTTATCGGTATTTTTATTGCCATTGTTTGCTTCTTCATGTCGCCACTATTCCTTAAGTGGACAAAATGCCCCGATGAATGCTTTGACAATGCGCTTCTTTACATCAGATGCTGCTCACTTGGCGCGCCCGCAATAATGCTGTATAATTTCGGCTCGTCCATACTCAGCGCCTCGGGTGACACTAAAAGACCGCTTTATTACATCTTTGCATCGGGCTTGCTTAACGTAGTACTCAATATCATTCTTTGCCTTATTCTGCCCGTTAAGGTGCTTGCGGTAGCTATTGCAACCCTTGCATCGCAGGTTGTTAGTGCCGCGCTGGTTATAACAAGGCTTTGCAAAATGGAGGGATTCGGAAGGCTACAGATACACAAGCTTACCTTCTGCAAACGATCCATGCTGCAAATACTTCGATTTGGGCTGCCTATGGCTCTTACACACGCACTTTACCCCATATCCACCCTACAGATACAGAGTGCCATAAATTCTTACGGTGTTGCCGCTACTGCCGGCAGCAGCGCAGGCGGCACTATCGAGGGAATCGTTTCTGCATTCGTATCCCCCTTCGGCGTAACCGCAGCAACGTTTGTAGGACAAAACCTTGGTGTGGAAAACAAGGAGCGTGTAACGCGCTCGTTTATCCATTGCCTATGGTTGGGCTTTAGCGTAGGACTTGTATTTGGCGTGATTTTTTACGTTTTCGGAGCACCCGTATTTCTTCCTATGATTGTTGGAAACGATCAAGCGGCTATTGAATACGGACTTATACGAATGTCCTGTATATGCCTATTCTACTGGGTGGCGGGATTAAATTCCGTTATCAGCAACACCCTGCAATCCTACGGATATTCTCTTACTACTACGTTTACTTCGATATTTACGGTATTCGTATTCCGTTTCATATGGATGTGGTTTATTTACCCGTTACACGAAACGTTTAAGGTGCTTATGCTTTGCTATACGGTATCGTGGCTATTGAACCTTTGCGTAAATATTGTTTGCTATATCATAGCAAGATACAGATTTAAAAAAGGACTCTACGTTAAAATATAGAGTCTTACCTAAGTAAATATCAAAAAACAAACGGAGCTACCGCAAAAACGGTAGCTCCGCTCTTTTATTCTATGCCGCAAGGCACAGCTTTGTAATTACTGATTCTCCTCAGTGGTCTCAGCCTTAACCGCTACGAGTCTAACGATTGCCTTCTCAGCACCGTCGCCACGGCGGGGGCCCATCTTAAGAACCTGAGTGTAACCGCCGTTTACGCTTGCATATTCGGGAGCGATAACGGTGAATACCTTCTTTGCTACATCTTCCTTGGTTATATAAGCAAGTGCTGCACGGTAGGAAGCAAGGTCGCCCTTCTTGCCAAGGGTGATCATCTCATCAGCCTTAGCTGCAACTTCCTGTGCTCTGGTATAAGTTGTTTCAATCTTGCCGCATTCAAGAAGAAGAGTTACCATGCCTCTGAGCATAGCTTTACGCTGTGCAGTAGTTCTGCCAAGCTTTCTCATGTATGTGTCCTCCTAATTCTTATTCTTCGCTCCTCTTAAGGCTAAGGCCCAAAGATGCGAGCTTCTGGATTACTTCCTCAAGGGACTTACGACCGAGGTTTCTTACCTTGATCATATCGTCCTCTGTTCTGTTGATCAAATCTTCTACTGTGTCAATGCCTGCGCGCTTCAAGCAGTTGAAGCTACGTACAGACAAATCAAGCTCCTCAATGGTCATCTCGAGAACTTTTTCCTTCTTTACCTCAGGTCTTTCAACCAGGAACTCTTCTCTCTGTGCCTTATCGGACATATCGATGAAGAGCTTGAGGTGCTCATTGAGAACCTTGGCTGCGAGCGATACAGCCTCTTTTGCAGTCATAGTGCCGTTGGTAAGAACCTTCATGGTAAGTCTGTCAAAATCAGTAGCACTACCAACTCTCGTATTCTCAACGCTGAATTCAACCTTGTATACGGGAGTGAAGATAGAATCTACGAAAATAAGACCTATGGGAGCACCAACATTTGCACCTGCACTTGCAAGATAAAGCTGCTTGTTTACCTCAGAGGAACGGTATGCACGGCCCTCGTCAAAGGTAAGCTCCATATAGAAACGAGCATTCTCGCTTACAGTACAGATATGATGTTCGGGGTTGAGGATCGTAATATCTGCATCGGGAACGATATCGCCTGCGGTTACGTTGCAGGGACCGGTTACGTCGATAACAACAGTCTTGGGACCCTCACACTCGAGTTTAGCAACAATACCCTTTACGTTAAGAACTATCTCGGGAACATCCTCGGTAACGCCGTTGCAAGCAGAGATCTCGTGAAGTACACCGTCGATCTTGATGCTGGTTGCAGCATAGCCGGGAAGAGTGTTGAGAAGTATTCTTCTCAGCGCGTTTCCAAGAGTTGTGCCGTATCCTCTTACGAGAGGCTCAGCTACGAATATAGCCTCGCTCTCCGAGGTAGCGGAGGTGTTAGTTGCTGTAATATTGAACTTTTCCATTGCGTTCATCATTTTGTAAATATCCTCCTGTTTCTCTTTGATAAGTTTTCTCACGCGCTCATAGCGCAGAGAAATGCTGTGTAAACTTGATACGCCCCTCGAGAAATATACGGAACGTGTCCACATATTTTCTCAAGGTAGGTATCGGAGGGATTACTTGGAATAGAGCTCGACGATAAGCTGCTCGTTGAACTCAAAGTCGATGTCCTCTCTTGCGGGAAGAGCAACAACCTTTGCTACGAGGTTAGCTGCATCCTTCTCGATCCACTTGGGAACGATAGCGGTTGCCATAGCCTCTGCGAGAGCCTTTATCTTAACACTTTCCTTGCTGGATTCCTTTACGGCGATCACATCACCTGCATTGATAAGGAT
>JAZRLU010000451.1:0-3363 GCA_045647045.1 Eubacteriales bacterium | reverse complement strand
GGCGGTAACTATTACTACATCAAGAGCGAGAACGATCTTGACGAGCTTATCTTCTCCGACGTGGCAGACGATATTACGGAGTCGATAATCATCGGCGAATCGGTAGTAAAAATAGAAAAGCCAAGCGATGATGTGCTTTCGGGCATCACCTACCTGCCATCCGTGTACGGATACGTGCACAGTAAGGCGAAGGTAAGTGCAACCTCTGCGCTTACGGTAAGCTATACTAAGGCAAGCGGCACGGTCGTTCAGGTGCCTCTGTATGCATATTGGTCATACGGCAACGGCAGCGTTGCAACCTTTACCGGTGCGCTTTCGGGCGATTGGGCATCCTCTTGGACGGGTGAGGTCGGTACAAAATTCTTTACCAACGTATTTACAGAGGGCGTTCCCGATGAGAAAATAGATTGCCCATACGATATCAGCACCGAGTTTGACGGTATTTATGAGAATATAGAGATAATCCCCGCGGTGCTCGATCCCTTTGCTACGGTAGAGATCACGGTTACGTCACCAAGCGGCGAGGTGCAGACCGACGTGCTTGTATTTGACACGTCAAGGTACTTCGTAAGATACGAGGTAGCACAAAAGGGAAGATATGACGTATCGGTAAAATATACGTCTGCCGCAGGTGAGTTTATCTCGCAAACCTATTTCAACGTTTCGTATTCTCCGGAGTACGATGCATTTGCAACCTTCGATCCCTCAACCCTCCACGCCGCGATAAGGCACAGGGGTACGGTAAACGAGGGTGTGCTGCCCGATATCTCCGCGGATGAGGACAGCCTTGCAACCGTAAGAGTAACCTTTACCGTTCCGTTTATGATAGCGGCGGTGGTGCTCTTCGTTATTGACATAATAGTAAGAAAGATCAAATGGCGCGATATCAGAAGCATCTTCTCATCCCGCGCCGGAGTATAAGGAGGTAATATGAAAAAGCTGATAAAAGCATTGGTTATCTTCATCACGGTCATATCCGTTCTTACCTCCTGCAGCGAGTATCACGCACCCGTAGTTCCCGGCACGGGTAACGGTAATACCGATACGGATATCGGCACGGGTGGCGGTAACGGCGGCAATATAGAGGAGGACTCCTTTACGGTATCCATCCGTTACGAGGGTGAGCAGTACGTGCCCCGCGCCTCTGCCAAGATGAAGGCAAGATGGACGGACGGCTATTCCGTTTATACCGCAGATTTTGACGAGGAAGGATACGCCCACGTAAACGGTCTTGACGGTGACTATCAGGTAACGCTTGTAAACCTGCCCGAGGGCTACGTTTACGATGCGAACTCTTACGTTGCTACAAATGATGCACGTGCGGTGGTTATCGATATTTACAAGCCTATAAGAACAACCGGATACGGCACGGGTCCTTATGACAGCATCAACATAAGCAAAACGGGTGTGTACCGTGTTGAGCTTACAAGCGCAAGCCATAAGGTATATTTCCAATACGCGCCAAGCGAAAGCGGAACATATTCGGTTGAGTCATGGACGCCTGTGTCAGACGGTAACTATAACCCTAAGGCAGACGTGTGGATCGGTACCGTAAGCTATAAGACCTTTTCTTATACGCTTGATGACGGTGGAATAAGCTCGGTTGTCGGCATTGAAAACGGATATACAAGAAACTTCAAATATATCGTTGAGATTGCGGATGAAAACTTTAGCGAGGGTGGAAACGGCGGTCAGGTTGTGTTCTCCTTTGCGGTGCATACCGATTCCAAAAACGGCGTTTATCCCACTTACGTGGATATAGCGGTAAAGCTTAATGGAGGCTTTACAGTGGATAGGGCACAGTCACAGCTTATTCTTCCGACAGAGGATTTTAAGCAAACACCCGAATACGATAAAAGCAAGTACGTTTTCGTGGGCGCAGAGACAAGCACGAAGGGCGTTGATGGCAGATATGAATTTGACGGCTCTATGTGGCGTCTTTTCTCAAAGGACGAGGATATAAACGGTGACGGTGTTGGTGACGGTGATGGTTACTACCACCTCTACGACGTTGAAAAATATCCCGAAAACGGCGGCTACGGACCTATTCTTTACGCAAAGATAGACCAGCCGTGCAGATTCCTTGAGGATGCATTTACCGTTATCGAATACCGCGGTAACAAGGCACTTACCGTAAACGGCACGGAAAACCATAAGTATTTTATAGAGGGATGGTCTGTGCTCGGTATGGGATATTTTTGTGTATCTCACGCGCAAAACGAGGTATATTGCCCTTGCCTTGCAACCTGCGGCGGAATGTGTGTTGACGGATGCGAAAATTGCCACGAGCAATGCCGCACGGTAAGCCAAGAGCAGTACGATGCAATGAAGGGCGGATATGCCGATTACACCAATTCGGACGGTGTATATGCCGTTACGGAGGAGCTTAAGCACTTCCTCCAAAGCTACAGCACCTCACAGCGTATGTTTGCAGACGGTAACGGATGGGTAGAGGAAAATCCCACCGTTAAGGTTGATGCCTCCGAGGAGGATCAATGGCTGTTTGCCTGCGGATATTATCTGCCGATATGACCTGTGCGCGCATGTGATTTTTTGAAATAAAAAGTACCGCAATGGTTTATTTTGTTAAAAAAACTTGACAAAATCCTCACTCGGTATTATAATATTAAGCATCTTGTATTATTTTTAATGATTTCAATTTATTTATATTATATATTGAAAAAAATTTAAAGGAGGCTCTTTACAATGAAGAGACACGTATCTTTACTTGTATGTGCGATCCTTTGCATAGCTATGAGCTTGACTCTTGTAGCCTGCAACGCTTCCGCACATCAGCATACTTACAGTGATGAGTGGTCTTATGACGAGACTAATCACTGGCATGCGGCTACCTGCAACGAAGAGGGTTGCGGTACTGCAAAGGGCTCTGATCTCGCACACGCAGATGCAGATAAGAATAAGATCTGTGACGTTTGCGGATACGATTACAATCATGAGCACAGCTATGCAGAGGAGGTAAGCTCCGATGCAAAGGGACATTGGTACGCAGTTGCTTGCGGTTGCTCTATCGAGACCAATAAGGATCCCCACTACGACAAGAACAACGATGGCGTTTGCGATCTTTGCAAGCACGGCGAGGATCACGAGCACGAGATCAACGAGGATGCTTGGGCATACGATGAAAATGATCACTGGAATCCCGTTGAGTGCGGCCACAGCGTAGAAGAAAAGGAATCTCACGATTACGATGAGGTTGGCGTATGTGCAGTTTGCGGATACGTTGAGAATGATATCGACGTTGAGAATGCAGTTGCAATGGGCGACTACTACCAGAATCTTACCAACGGTGCTACCGTTATCGCCTCCAGCGATACTTGGGGATCGATCACCGATACCTACATA
>JAZRLU010000450.1:0-1954 GCA_045647045.1 Eubacteriales bacterium | reverse complement strand
GGGGTAGATAGCAGCAACCTCTGTGAACGCGTAAGAAACGTGAGCAGCAGAAGTGTTACCATCCATAGAAATTTTCTTTCTTTCTACCATTTTGGTTCCTCCAAATTTTTATGTTTTTTATTTAAATCCGAAAATAGCGGTGCGTGCCCTGAGGCGGACAAACTACACCGCTTAATAGTATATCACAAATTTTATAAAAAGTAAAGTACTCTGTTAAATATTTGCCAAATAATTCAGCAAAAAAATCTACTTTTCCGAAGAAATTTCGCAAACAAGCTCGGCAAGCTCCTCTTGCCCGATAAGTATACCCACCGCGGCGCGGAATGCCTTGGCGTTCATACCGCAGGGGAGATCCATTTTTTTACACACGGCATCGCGCAGCTCTGCCGCCTTATCGGTTCCCGTAAGACCGAGAGAGAGCATAAGCGAGGCGCTTATTTCCGTACGGCATACGCCACCCTCACCCTCTGTAAAGCGGTCAAGCACGCCGTGGAGCACCTCACTGCCAACGCCCTCAACGCCGAGCATCCCCTCGCGTGAGGAATGCGCCTTGCGTCTCTCCTTGCCTGCAATGCGCGGCACGTAGACCTGATATATTTTATCGGGCGGTAAAATGCCGCTGATAAAGCTTCTTATCTGCTTTCCGCCCGCGTCGGGATCGGTAAGTAAAATTATACCGTCCCTGCCAAGGCGGCGGATAAGCGCCTGCTTTTCGCGTGAGTTGAATATTCCAAAGCCCTCGGTTGTTATTACCGTGCCCGAAAACATTGACATTACTGCCGCCTTATCGTATCTGCCCTCAACTATAAGCGGTAGGCGCAGGCGCGGCAATCTTGCATTATCCTTTTTATCCAATCAGCATTCACTCCCCTCGCTTGCCCGAAAAGCGGCATATATCCCACAGCGGGCAGCCCTCGCACATCGGTGAGCGTGCCGTGCAGCGCTCCCTGCCGAACAGAACTATTCTGTGGCAAAAATCCGATCCGAGCGCAGGGTCCATAAGATCCCGCAGGATGAACTCTATCTTCTCTGCATCGCGCAAATTTTCGGGGTACATGCCAAGGCGTGCGCAGATCCTGATGCAATGGGTATCGCAAACTATAGCATCCTTACCGAAGGCATCTCCAAGGATAAGGTTAGCGATCTTCCTGCCAACACCGGGCAGGCGCAAGAGCCCCTCCATAGTGTCGGGCATCTGCCCCGAAAGCTCGTATACGAGCATAGCCGATGCCGCCTTGATGCTTTCCGCCTTCATCCTGAAAAGTCCGCACGGGCGCACTATATCCTCTATTTCCTCTACGGGTGCATCAGCCATCGCCTTAGGATTCGGGTATTTAGCAAACAGATCTTTACAAACAACGTTTACCCTGGCATCCGTGCACTGTGCGGAAAGCCTGCCCATAACAAGCAATTTCCACACGTCCCCCCCGTATTCAAGGGCGCACTCTGCCGTGGGATATATCTGACCGAGGCGCTCTATTGCCACCGCAAGGCGCTCTCTTTTTGATTTTTTGGGCTCTCTCACCTTACTCATCCGCCAATACCTTTTCGCACAGCTCGTCCAAAAGACGCATGGAAAGACCTACTACCGTGTCAAAATCTCCCTCTATCTTATCAACGAATTTGCCGCCTATTCCCTGTATGGCGTACGCGCCCGCCTTGTCCATCGGCTCACCGCTTGCAACGTACTCGCGTGCTTCGCATTCGCTTAACGTGCGGAAGTATACAGCCGTGCTTGCCGTGCCGTATGCAACCCTGCCGCGATACTGTACAGCCACACCCGTGTGCACGTTATTCACTCTGCCCGAAAGGCGCATAAGCATGCGCACGGCATCCTCGCAGTCCTCCGGCTTGCCAAGGGCTTCACCGTCAAGCTCCACAAGCGTGTCGGACGATATAACAAGACAGTCGTCAAGCTCCTGCCCCTCGCGCGCAAGGCGTGCCACTACAGCAG
>JAZRLU010000449.1:0-6648 GCA_045647045.1 Eubacteriales bacterium | reverse complement strand
TGCCTGCGGCAAAGGATGAAAGGGTGTTTTCGGGATAATACTCGGATGCACCTCTGTGCGCGTAAACAACGAATTTTTCAGTCATATCACATATCCTCTATCTTGTAGACAACGGGTGCCTTAAGGATGCCCATAGGTCTTGTATTGTACTCATAGCTCCACTCAAAGCCGTACGTGCGCCAGAAATTGGGGCCCGTGTAAACGCCTACCTTATCCGCATTAAGCGCGTGAAGCGCGGAGAAGGTATTATAGCGATTGCCAAAGAGTGTGTAGGACACCTTATGAGTACCCTTTGCAAGCTTTTCTGTGCGCAGGCGGAAGGGGGAATGCCAGATGTAGCCGCACTCCTTGCCGTCTACGTCAACGCGCACAAGCGCGCCTCTGTAGTAGGAGATCTCAAATTCAAGCCTACAGTCACTGTCAAGCTCTATTTCGCTATCGTAAATAACGTTTGCACCGTAGAAGGCAAGGCCCTGATGAACAACGTCACCGTATGCAAGATCGCCTGCAGGGCTTGTTATATACGCCTCTCTGCCCCTGTATGCCGTGCCGAACGTGCCGAGGATAAAGCAGTTTTCCGCATCGGTGCGCACACCGAACGGAAGTGTCAATTCAAGCACGTTTTCGCCCTTTACGATATCTCCGATATCGGTAGTGTGTATTTCGCGGTCAACGTACCAGCCGATTGCAACGGAGGGAACGTGCTTTCCGTTGAATACAATGCGAGTTTTTTCAAGATTTTCAATAGCAAGCTGCGCGCCCTTGTAATCTATCTCGGAGCGGAAGGTGAACTTAAGATAAAGCTCGTGATCCTCGGGCATTGCGGCAACCGCCCAGGGCTGTACCGCCTTGGTACGCTTAAGAGGTAATCCAAGAGCAAGCCTTACCTTTTCATCAATGCGCATAAGCTCCTCTGCATCGTTAAGCTCGCCTCCGTCATAGCTCCACTGCGGCATATCAAGCAGCAGCGGATTGGGCTCGGAGAGTCTGTAGTTAACTACGTAGGGCGTTTTTATCTCGGTTTTGACCTCGTTTGCTTGCGGCAGGATATGCTCCTCGGGTTCGGCGGCGGGATCAAGCCTTATAAGAATACTGTCATAATCGGCAAGCGAGAAGTAAAGCTCGGTAACCTTGCCCTTTGCTACATAGGAAACGGGCGCGGTAGCGGCGCTTGCCGTATCGTATACGGTTGCGCTCCAATTGCCGACAACGCTGACCTTAAGGGGAGTTATTTTCGGAAGGTGCGCAAGCTCGGGCTTGTATGCATTGCATACAAAGAGCCATTCGGCATCACCGTCACGGCGGAGCTGATACAGATAATTATCCGCAAGTTCGCCGCTTGCGTGGCAAACGGTAACGTCACGGTAGGGGGCAAGCGCGGCAAGAAGATCGCTGCGCCTATGCTCTGTACGCTGTGCAAGCGCTGCAAGTGATGCGGCATCCTCGGAAAGGCGTGCGTTTGACATATAGGGCGCCTTACCCGAAATTATAAACTTACCGCCTGCCTTGGCAAAGGCGCGGAGCGCATCTATTGTATAGGGACGCAGGTTTTCACAGTTATCAAGCACTATAGCATCGTAAGCCATTGCACCAACGGTAAGGGGTGTGCCGGGGTTTGTGCAAAGCTGTGGCAAAAGCGCCTCGGATATATAATCGAAGTTTACGGATCCAAGCAGCAGCCAATTTGCAAGCTCGTTATACTGATCGCTAAGCTCACGGAACACCGTGCCACCCTCTGCCTCGGAGCAATAGCGCGTGTAGAAGCTCTCTATGGGATGAAGCACGCCAACGCGCGCAACCGCCTTACCTCTTGTCAGTACGGTGTTAAGGCGCGCGTAATGATCCTCGATTATCTTATATTCCTTGTACCAAGGGGACTGATAGAAAATAGATGCGGGATAATCGCGCTTACCCTCGCCCTTCATCGTTTGCCAAGCAAGGTGAGGCACGCGCACGGTAACGCCAAGCGCCGCCTGCCAATCGCCCTGCGATTTATGCCCTCTGAAATCGTAATCCCAGTTGGTTACGCCGTACATTTCGGAAAGCACGCCCTCCTTGCACATCTGTCGCGCAACGGAATCGCACATTTTTGCAGTGGAAAACAGACGTCTGTCGTAAAGCACGTCAATACCCGGCAGCTGCATTGCCGAATACATACGCATCGGATCAAAGCACCATTTGGTTATATCCGCAAGAGTATCCTCGCACATAAGGTGACCTGTAAACATAATATTATGCTCCGCGCACCACGTGCCGAGGTTGTTCATAAAGGCATCGTAGAAGCGGTCTGCTATATGGCGGTAATAATAGTACCTCGGCGAAAGATCATCCTCGTTTTCGCACTTGTAGAATATCTCCGGAAGGCGCTCTACAAGATCAAAGCCGTAGGTCTTTTCAAAGGTTTCGGCAAAATCCCACGTCCACGGCACGCTGAGCCTATCGGTATCAAAGCCGCTTTTAAGCACGTTTGCGCATTGCGTTTGCGGCTCGTCTGTAAATATAGCCGGCACAACACCGCCAAAGCGATCGCCTATCTCGCGGTAATATTTCTCATACGTGATCTCCTTAAAGCAATCGATAGCAGGCTTTGAGAGAAGATCCGCGTAGGTTTGGAAATTAAATCGCGGCTCCTTGCCCCTTGCGGTAATACAATAGAAGTATCTCTTATTCTCGCACTCATCCCCTTCGCCTACTCGCTTATAAGAGATAAGCCTTCCGTCCTCAGCAATATTAAGAGAGAACGCTGCAATAAATACGGGGCGCGCATTTTCCGTTGCATCGTGCCAATCATATACGGCATCGGCACGCGGCTCTGTAAGCATAGTAAGCGCCTTTACACGGTTTTTAAGCGTTTTGGTAACAAGACCGCCTGCCGCGCCTGAGGGCCATCTGTCCTCATCGTAAAGCCAAGCAAGCATACCGCGCTCCTCTGCCCTTTCGCAGCAGGCGCGTACACCGTCTATAAATTTATCACCGAGATACTCGGTTTCAAGTCCTTGGCGCACGTGCATATTGAAGCCGCCAAAGCCCATATCGTAAAAATCATCAACCTGGCGCTGAAGCTCTTCACGCTCAAGCGTGCTGTTCCAAGCCCAGAAGGGCGCTCCGCGAAACACCGCAGGCGGATTTTCAAAAAGCTCCTTGGAAAATCCTTCGGATTTAAATTTACCGTAAAGCATACTACTTACCTCCGATTTTTTATCTACGTATATGATACCATATACCAAGGCTTATTGCAAGGTCTAAATTTGCATTTTACGAGGTCCTTATTTATCATCGCGGCAAAGCGGATATTAAACAAGAGCTTATTTTTCTTGCATCACAAAAAACGCTTGAATTTTTAACAAAAAAATGGTATAATTATCACACCTAAGATATTTCTTGATGCTTTTCATTATTACGCTGATACCAAAAACTTGAAGAAAGAAGCACCTGAATTTATATGAGTACGCTATTGATTTTTAATTTTTTACTGATTGCTGTAATCGCGCTTTTATTATGGACCGTAAAGAAATACGCAAAAGCGGAACGCACGCAAAATACAATTCTGATAGCAGCCGCGGCTTTCACTATCGTTTTACATTACAGCTCGTTTATATTCAAGCTGTTGTCGGGCGGTGATGCTATCGAATATTTGGCGCAGACCCCCAATCTGATCTTACCCATATATCCTTGCAACGTGGTAATGTGGTCGGCGCTGATCTTTTCGTTCTTAAAGAACAAGAAGTCGAGATTAGGATCCTTCTTTATCGATTACCTGTTTTGGTTCGGTATCGTTTCCACCCTTGTGGGAATGTTCGCAAACGTGGATTTTATAAACAACCCCACACTTGCAGATTATGAGAACTTCAAGAGCATAACGGCACACGCTACGCTTTTATTCAATATCCTTTTGCTCTCGATCTTCGGCTACGTGAAAACAGACGTAAAAAGAAACATTACAAACATTATCATTTCAATTTTCGTAATGGCAGCCATAGGCTGTTACTGTAATCTCGTTTTCCACGCACTTGTTTCCGAAGCGGCAGCTTATGACGTAAATTCAATGTTCTTAATCCACTCGCCGTTTGAGGGGCTGGACTTTTTGACGTACCCCGTGATTTCTTTGATAGCCGTACCTATCTATTTCTCGGTATTTGTTATCTGCGATCTGTGCGTGCACAAAAAGGGGGAAAGGTTTTATAATAAGAAAACTTCAAAATAACGTTTTTGAAGGAATGCTCTCAGACTTACCCACAAGCTACAGCTTCAAGATCGCAAAGGAACGGCAAAAGCACCAAGAATTAATTAGCGAATTTCTTAAATAGCACGAAAGGCTGGGCGAGTGCCCAGCCTATTCTTATATCACCACAGTGATAATGACTATAGAATGTCGAAAAGGCTATTATGCCTTTTCGCGGCTGATATATCAGCCGAGCAAAAAGCCAAAGACGGCTTTTTGCATCTATATCATTGCAACAGAAATCGACAAATTTCACTGTTGAAATTTGTTCGCTAAGCTTTGCTTTGCGGTCGAAATTCTTGAATTTCGACTTTCGATTGTCGTTATACTAACTATGCATAAAATTGTTTAATTCGCAAAATAATTTGGCGAACGCAAAATTTATTAGTTGACAAGCGGCTGTTTTTATGATAAAATGATAAAAAAGCATTTTAGGAGGTAAATATGGCTGTTACCTATAAAAAGTTGTGGAAGCTCCTCATTGATAAGGATATGAAAAAGAAAGAGCTTGCCGCACTTGCCGGAATAAATCCGGTTACAATAAGTAAGATGTCAAGAGGCGATAACGTTACCGTAGACGTTCTCGGGAAGATCTGTGCAGCTCTTGAATGTACACTCGACGACATTATGGAGTTTATTCCGGATGCGCCCGTAGTAAATAAAAATGCTCCAACAAAGGGCTCATATGAAATACTTTCGGGAGATACTCTTGTTGCGACTTGGAATGACAAAGTGCTGTCCGTTCACAACGAGTCTCTTCTCCCGTTATATCTTAGAAAATACCGTGATGCTGACACCTGGCTTGAAACGAGAGCAATAGACAGCCATAGAGCGAACTCCCGACTTTTGAAAAAAGCACTTCGCCTTGAAAACAAAGATGATATTTCCACCGTTATTCACGTAAATGCGGCGACCATTACCGATAACTATTGGATAAGACCGATAGGCTCGACGCTTACCTATGCTGACGTGAAATTCGATAACGACTACTTCGCCAGCCTCGCCCTCAAGGGAAACTACGATAGCTTCAATAAAGCAGCTTCCGGAGGACACACGAGAAGTCCGGAGCTTACGAACGTAGGTAGCTTTGAAAAATGCTGGAAGCTCAAGGACGGCAAATGGTGGATGCACAAGAAAGCAACGCTCTCCGAAATGTTCTCGGAGCTCTTCGTTTACGAGCTTGGAACAGCGCTCGGCATGAATATGGCGAGATACGAAAAAGGTACAGGCTGTATTAAGAGCCTTGACTTTACCTCGCAAGGTTCGGTTAACTTTGAGCCTGCATCGGCATTTATGGGAGATAATGAGGACTACCTTGACGTTATCGAAGCGCTTGAAGGAATATGCCCCGAAGCAATACCCGATTATATAAAGCTCATATTTATGGATACGATTTGCGCCAACCCCGATAGACACACTAATAATTTCGGTCTTATGCGAGACGTGGAAAGCGGAAAGCTTCTCGGACTTGCACCGAACTACGATAATAATATGGCTCTTATTTCTCGCGGTTACCCGGCAAAACCGAACGCTAACGACCTTCTGATATCACTCTTCCGTGAGGTTATGGTCGCATATCCCGAATATAAGGAATATATCCCTACCGTTACCGAAGAAATAATTGATACGGTTATCCGGAAAATAAATATGAAGGTAAAAGCAAAAGAAATCAAGGAATACGTCCTCGCAAGGTATATTCTTACAATACAAAACTAATAATCGACGGTGGGCAGAAATGCTCACCGTTTTTCTCTTTCCAATGACCAAAAATTACACCGCCTATAACAAAGAAGATGGCGTTTTCAAAAAGCTTTTTTCTTTTCCCAAATTGTCTGGACTTTGCGAGATTTATGTGGTATTTTGTTGTGCTACCGGAGGTAATAAAAATGAACGTAATAACTTACCTTGCGCGTTCGCTTTTTGAGAAGCGAACGTTTGACGAAGTCTTAAGAAATCAAAGATTTCTCCGCAAGGACGTTGGCAAAACGCAGGTCGCATTGCGATGCGACAAAAAAGTTACACATTTTCACAAGCCAATCTTGGCTTGTGATCTGCAGTTTTGCTTAAAAGAACTGTGGCACGGAAACATTATTCCCCAAGAGGATAGCGGAACCAACTCGAAAAAGATGAAGGAGCTGCTCGGCTATATGGCAAGACATCACGAGGATTTAGAGAAAACATTCACCGAGAAACAAAAGGAGATATTCGATAAGTTCCACGATTGCTGGAGTGAGTATATGAGCCTTGCCGAAGCAACTATCTTCGAATACGCATTCAAACTCGGAGCGAAGCTGACAATGGAAATACTTAATGATGATAAAGTGGGATAGGTTTGAAAGCCTGTCTCATTTCTTATTCTGATATAAGTATCGTGTAATAATAGTTGGAAAGAATATGTGATAGAATAAAATAAAAAAGGAGTTATC
>JAZRLU010000448.1:0-2753 GCA_045647045.1 Eubacteriales bacterium | reverse complement strand
CCCTTGCCCTCCATCATCATTTTAACGAGATTCTTACCGATATCGTGAAGGTCACCCTGAACGGTACCGATACATACCTTACCCTTAGAGGTAATACCGCTCTTTTCAAGATAGGGCTTAAGAAGCTGTGCGCCCATATTCATTGCACGCGCGGATACAAGCACCTCGGGAACGTAGATCTCGTTGTTCTTGAATCTTTCACCGACAACGCTCATTCCCGCAAGAAGTCCTACGTTGAGGATTTCCTCTACGGATGCGCCCTCTGCAATAGCTCGCTCTACAAGCTCCTTGGTGATCTTTGCTCTACCGTTCTGCACGCTTAATGCTATCTCGTTGAGTATTTCCATTTTTCTTTCGTTCTCTCTTTCTGTATTTTTATTTTTATTATTCTTTTCATTATCCCTCGATACCTGCCTGTAAAGCTGCGGTGTCATACCGTAGGTATCGCGGAAGTTGCGGTAGAAGGACGATACGTTACGAAGACCGCACATATCAACCACACACTCCACCGTCATATCACCGCCTGCAAGCAGCTGCGCGGATCGGTTAAGCCTTACCTCGCGCAAATATTCCGAGAAGAGCTTACCCGTGTAGAGCTTAAAGCTCCTGCTGAGCTGTGATGGGCTTGTGTAAAGGCGCTTTGCAATACCTTCAAGCGAAAGCTCGGAATCGCTGAACTCTGCCCCTATCATATCGATCGCAGCACATACGGTATCACTGTCCTTTGTTTTCTCCTGCATATTCTTAAGCGAGCTGTTTACATATCTGCTTACGTGTGTAAAAAGCTGGGTAAGATACGCCTGCACCATGGGTTTCCATTCCCTGTCCTTATCAATAAGCTCGCACTCCACGGCATCAAAGATAACGTCAACGCGCTCTCTCATATTTGAGTTAAGCATTGCATATGCAACCTGCGAGCCATCGTTAAATACGCCGTAGCAATAATGCTTATTACCGTAGGCTGCATTATCGCCCTTAAGCCAATCGTCAAGGTGGAACGTAAGCTTGCGCACTACCATTGCATCTGCACCCGGGGCTATAAAATAGCCGTGAGGCACGCCGGGAGATACGATATATACGTCGTTCACCTTACACGGTATAGCACTTGTGCCTAAAATATGAGTACCCGTGCCCTCTACAACAAGCTCTATTGAAAAGAACTCGCTGATGCCGAGAGTGCCGCTTGTAGCAGCATCGTCAAAATATGTAGTTACATTTTCAAAGGTGTGATAAATGCGATCCTTGCACGCTGTGCTTTCCACAGTCTGCTTTGGACGTTGAGTTTTTTCAAGCATATCCATATCTTTCACGTCTCCGCATACGTTGAAAATCCGTTTATTATATATATTATAACAAAAGCGCGCGAGGATGTAAATATGTTCACTTTATTTTTTCAAGTATTATGTTTTTGCAAATAAACACATAAAAAGGGGCACCCCACGAAAATGAGAGCACCCCAAAGGCAACCATAGCGGCTGCCTACCGAATTTATTTGTTGTTTTTATCCTTAAGACAAGCTACTATAGCGCGAACAGCATCCGCCTCCGCCTCGCTGAGAACGTCAACACGTATCACACCGTCATCCGCTGCCACATCGGATTCTGCCCTTTTGAGCACCATTCTGTAACCGCCAACGGGGCCTGCAAGGCACTTGGAAACCCTACTTATAGTTGCGGTAGACGCACCTGTTTTTGCCGCTATATCTATATAATTCATTCCGCATTTTAAAAGCCGCGCTACTTCAAGACGGGAGGATATCTCATCCATCTCCTTTACCGTAAAAAGATCGTAGAAGAAAGCCTTGCACTCCTCTTTATCGGTAAGCGAAAGAAACGCCTCGGCAAGCCTTGAAAGCTGCTCGTCAGATACTACCTTTGCATTATCCTTTGGCATTTAAATAACCCTCGATTCATGTGTTAAATAAGGCGCGATCACTCACACCTTAAACAGTATAGCACTTTTACATCAAATAGTCAAGCGCTATGTATAACTTAATTATAATTCGGTATTTTTGCCATATACACATTGTGAATAATGACCAAAAATAAAGGCTACCTCATCACAAAATGAGGTAGCCTGCAAATTTATCAAAATTTAAATTATCAGTCCTCAGCCTTGGGTGCAGCATCACGCATAGAAAGGTTCTGTCTGCCCTTTTCATCGGTACCAAGGAACTTAACGCGAACGTGATCACCTACAGCAACTACGTCCTCAACCTTTTCGGTTCTCTCCTTCTGAAGCTTGGAGATGTGAACCATACCCTCCTTACCGGGAGCATACTCAACGAATGCACCGATAGGAATTATACGGGTAACAACCGCATCGTAGGTCTCGCCTACAACGGGCTCGAATACGATAGCATCGATGATAGCCTTAGCCATATCTGCGCTGTCGCGGTTAACTGCGGAAATGAATACAGTACCGTCATCATTGATATCGATCTTTGCGCCGGTATCAGCAACGATCTTCTGAATTACCTTTCCACCGCTACCGATAACCTCACGGATCTTATCGTGGTTGATGGACATGGTGATCATCTTGGGAGCATACTCGCTTACCTCTGCACGGGGCTCTGCGATCGCCTTAAGAATTACCTTGTCAATGATCTCGTCTCTACCCTTGTGAGTGGTCTCAAGCGCCTGCTTGATGATCTCGGGAGTAAGACCGTCTACCTTAAGGTCCATCTGGATGGAGGTGATACCCTTGTGAGTACCTGCTACCTTAAAGTCCATATCGCCATAGAAGTCCTCCAG
>JAZRLU010000447.1:0-2320 GCA_045647045.1 Eubacteriales bacterium | reverse complement strand
ACTCCTCAAGACCTACCTCGTCGTTGATAACGGTATCGTAAGCGGAGTGAGGTGCAAGACCGATAATGGGATCGCTAAGCTGTGCACCGTTTGTGCCGTAAGCGTCATAGTAAGTGCAAAGCTGAAGCCAAAGGTTTTCATTTTCCTTATCAAGACCTACTATGCTTACAAGTGTCTTAAGAAGGCTTGCAAGCTCCTCGTTTACGGTAACAAGACCGTAGATCTGGGAATTTGCACCGTAATTACAGTAAACAACGAGCTCATCGTAGTACTCTGCCAGCGCGCCGCCGGTAGCAAGCGCGTTATCAATAAAGGTAAACACGCTGTTTTTATCTGAGAACTGCGTGTAGTTCATAAGATCTGCAAGAAGAAGAGGTCCGTTTTCATCACCTACGTGATAATATCCGTCTGCGCCGAGAACAACATTGGAATAATTCTCATATCCGTCTCCGTTTGCGAAGGGCTTGGTAGCACAAAGTCTCGGAATGTAGGTAGGCGTGTCAATTTCATTGCTATTAACAACGTGCATATTCTTGAGATATACAGCATCGTCTGCGGTATCCGTGTCGGAATCCTTATTATAAATAAAGGTTATCTTGTAGGTGCCGTCCTCGGTAGCAACGAAGGAGTAGCATTTCTTCCACTCGCTGTTTACACCGGATATTGTATTTACATCCACGCCGTCCACAAGTACAAACAGAACGTCGCTGTTAAGCTCGGACGATGCAAAATAATCGAAGCCGAATGCCTCACCCGCCTTAAGCACAACGTCTGCGTGCATAGTGGAGAAGGACGTGTCCATCATGGAGTTAGAGGGCTTGATGCAAGCAACACCGTCCTTATCGGTTATGATGAAGGGCCAGGAATACTCTGCATCCTTGCTGTTTGTTTCGGGATAATAGGTTACGTTGATATTGCCGGAATTTATCACGCCCCCTACCGTGTCGGAATCAGGCATCGTGATATTGGGCTTCTGCTGGGGTGCAAGATCCTCGTAGCTTGTAAGAAGCTTCTGCTGATAATCATCCGCGGTAAAGTGCTCGAAAATCTTGGTGAAGTACTTCTGACCCGTGATAGCGCCGTTTACAACGAGGGATACCATACCGTATCTGTCTATAACAACGGTGGTGGGGTAGCTTGTTACGCCAAATGCGTTTGCAAGTCCAACGTCACGCGCAACGTCAAAGGTAAGACCGTACTCAAGCGCAAAATACTTGATCTGTTCCGCACTGTCAGAGGTATAGGGGTTAAGCGCCACTATTGCAATATCATCCGAGAACTCCTCGTATGCCGCCTGCATAAAGGGGAATTCCTCCTTACACCAGGAGCAGTTGATGTACCAGAAGTTGAGAACAACAGCGTCCTTCTCTGCAAGGAGCTGAGAAAGAGAAACCGTTTTTGAGTTATCTCCGATAGTGGTTACGGTAAAGTCTCTCATAATGCTGCCAAGCTTGTAGCTTACGCCGGAAAGGCTTGAATTGGATATTACCGCGGAAGAAATGATAATGTCGAGAGTAGAGCCGGTAAAGGTGTACTTATCAAGCACCGAATAACCGTCGGGAACGCTGGAAAGCTTTACGGTATAACCGTCCTGCTGCTTCATAGAGATGACCACAGAGCCATTCTTATCGGTGGAGCCGTAGTTAACGAGATCCTCACAGGTCTCATCGGTAAATACGTTTACGGTAACACCCTCAACAGGCATACCGCCCGCGGTTTTTACGTTGACTGTGTAGTTGATCTTCCCTGCGGGAGTAACGTTTCCTCCGTTATCACCGCCGGGGGTGTTCGTATCTGTGTCACCGTTGTTGCCGCCGTTATCGGGAGTATCGTTTCCCGTGCATGAGGTGAGTATTCCCAAAGAGAAAGAGAACATCATAACAGCAACCAACAAAAGTGCAAGAATTCTTGTTGTTTTTTTCATTTTATATCTCCTTGTTTTATTAATCAATATAACTTTTGATACTCTATTAACTATTCGCGCATAGTATCACAAGTATATAATATCATATTTTTCTATTAATTTCAATAGGGTGGGAGAAATAATTGTGAATTATTTTTTAATTTTCATTCATTTTGGCACACTTACCAAAACTTGTATCACAATTGTGAATTTTTTTGTATCAAGCCACAAAATAAAAAAAAGGGGTTGCATTTCGTATATTTTTGATATATAATATATTCTGCGTGTTTCTTATTTATATTTACTTTTATTAATAAAGCACAGCAAGAAAAGAAAGGCAAATAGCAAAATGAACAAAAAAACCAGACTGCCGCTGCTGATATGTACGGTGCTTGTGACGGTCACGATGCTGATCGG
>JAZRLU010000446.1:0-1726 GCA_045647045.1 Eubacteriales bacterium | reverse complement strand
CCTTCTTTGCGCCTGCGGTGATGTGAGCCATGGACTTATCCTTAGAGCAGTAGAAGCCGGTGCACTCGAGAACAACGTCAACCTTGAGTCTCTTCCAGGGGCACTTTACAGCATCCTTCTCTGCGTATACCTTGATCTCCTTGCCGTCAACGATGATGCAGCCGGGGGTAACAACCTTACCGTTCTCGTTTACAACAGCGTCTCTGTAGTCAACGGTGTGACCGTAGCTACCCTGAGCGGTGTCATACTTAAGAAGGTGAGCGAGCATCTTGGGGCTGGTGAGGTCGTTGATAGCAACGATCTGATAACCCTTTGCACCAAACATCTGTCTGAATGCAAGACGACCGATACGGCCAAAGCCGTTAATTGCAACTTTTACGTTTGCCATTTTGAAATTCCTCCAAAAAATTTATTTTTTTAATATTATATGCTTAAATTCGGGGTGTTCTTTTTTCACCCGAAATAGTATAACATAAAAAAATCAAATATACAAGTGTTTTGATAAAAATTTATCATTTACTCAAAGTTTTTTTGAAAAAATGGGGCTTTTTTAGTGATTTTTTGCACTTTTTCTATCACTTGCACCTCTCCCCGCCTCAAAAACACACCTAAAAAACGAAAGCGAGCGCAAAAGGCGCGGAAATCTATGCCATTCTGTGGCACAGCGCCACGCCCACTCCATGCCGATGCGGCGCACAAAAAGCGGAGCGCGCCGTTTTTCCCCCGAATAAATATCAGCCGAGCCGCCGAGTGTTATATAAAGCGCATTCGGGTATGCGGCGTAAGCCTTACGCGCAAAAAGCTCCTGCCGCGGCGTGCCTGTGCAGATAAAAACAACGTCCGGCTGTGATACGCGTATCATATCTATATACGCGCCCTCGCGTATTCCAAAACCCGAGGCGGCAAGCACAGGGGTAACGTTACTGTGACATTCGGAAAGTGCAAGCAGGGCACGCTCTGCAACGCCATCCTTGCCGCCTATAACCGCAAGGCGCACCACTTTGATATCAAGCAGTGCCTCCCCAAGCTCAACACCGGGATATACGGCGCACCGCACACCCATAAGGCGCGCCGCCGTGGCAACGCCTCTGCCGTCCGGTATATTCAGGCTATGCCGAAGGGCTATACGAAGGTGCACGTCCTCTCTTGCGAGCGCAAGGTTGTAGGGGTTTACCGTAGCGATCACGCCGCCCTTGCCGATAAGCTCTGCCGCCGCAAAAAGCAGATCCTCGCGCCGCCGCGCCGCAAGCACGGGAATGCCGAAAAACTCCACCGTTTCCACAAAATCGCCTCCGATTTATCCATTTTTATATATTTTTGCCGCTTTTTTCGGGTTTATTCCGCCGCCGCGCTTGACAAATCCTACTTTTTTGTGTATAATACGGGGGACTGAGCGGGGCTGTCGCGCGGTAACATGCCGAAAGGTCTTACCGTGAGGAAAGTCCGGGCATCACAGAGCAGGATAACGGATAACGTCCGCCGGAGGCGACTCCCGGGAAAGTGCAACAGAAATAAACCGCCGTAGCAATACGGTAAGGATGGAAAGGCGAGGTAAGAGCTCACCAGTTTCTACGGTAACGTAGATCCGCTGTAAACCCTATCCGATGCAACACCTTGATTTCGGGATCTCCCGAGGGCTGCTCGCCCTTATCATGGTGGCAGAGCCTATGGCTTGAACTGTGCAGTAATGCACAGTGAAGATAGATGACAGCTGCGCGCAAGCGTA
>JAZRLU010000445.1:0-2788 GCA_045647045.1 Eubacteriales bacterium | reverse complement strand
CGCGTTTGTGTTTGCCGCGAACCGCGCGCTTTTGCAAATAGCGGCAGAATGTAAGGAAAAAAGGCGTGGCACGGTTTATGCCGTAGGATATCCGAAGACGCTTATCTCCGAGCTTTACGCTCATACGGGTGAACCGATGAGCTTTAGCCTTGTGGGCAAATGCTTTTGCTTTGTATCAAACGGCAGCGGCAGCTGCGAGGTAACGGACAAAAGCGGCGTGCGCAAGATCGCATTCAGCGCCCCGGGGCAGGTAAGCGGCGGCTTTATTGACGGCTCGGCGGATATTACCTTTATGGGTGATAATGCATACACGGTATATGACCTTGTTGCCTACGGCGTGAGGGTTACAGACAAAGATGGCAGGCTTGTGCCCTACTCTAAAAGGCGCGCTTATGCGCTTTACGACTACATACCCGATCTGCTTACGGTATGTGCGCCGCCTACCGATACACGGGGTGCGGTGATCGCGGATGCGGCGGTAACGGGAGGGGAGCTTTTATTGCCGAGCGACTTTAGCGGCAAGGTGTATATAGACTACGTAAGGCGCCCGCAGAAGATATGCATTGACACGCCCGATGAGCCGATAGACCTGCCCGAGCATCTTACGGTGCTTTTGCCCCTGCTTGTGGCGGCGTACGTATGGCTTGACGATGACGGTGAGAAGGCTACTTACTATATGAGCCTGTACCGCGATGCGGCGGCAGGAATGCGCATAGGGCTGCACTCATCCCTTGATACCGAACACGTTTTGGGAAACGGGTGGGCATAATGGCAAGCGTAAGAAAGAGAAATTATACGGATAAGAGCGAATACAGCCTTATCTACCGCGATATGCGCGGAGTTGATTTCAGCGGTGACGGAAGCTCTATAGCGCGTAACAGATTTGCCTACCTTGAAAATATGTACCGCGACTACGATGGGGGCACGGGAGCTATAGAAAGTGTACCCGGATACCGCAAATGCTTTGACACGGGTGGCACCGTATGGGGTATATACAGCTATACGAAGGGGGAGGGCAGGCAGATGCTTGCCATTCACTCGGGCGAGCGTATATTTACCGCAGAGGCTGACGGCACGGGGGTAGAAATAAGTGATGCTACCCTGAGGGATAACGAGAGCTGCGCCTTCTTTTCGGGCGGTGCGCTTTATATTATGGACGGCGAGAGCATCATACGTGCCGACGATAGCGGTGTAGCGAGTGCAGAGGATGAGATATACGTGCCCTGCGTTGCACTGAACGGTAAGGAGCACGAGCAAAGGAATCTGCTTACAAGAGCCGCGTATGAAAAATTCGTTATCGGTGCGCCTGACGATATAAGCTTTGCAAGCGAGGGCTTATCCTACACCGTGCTTGACAGTGATGCGCGCACCTGCGCGATAGTGGACTATAGCGGCACGGATACGCGCGTTTTTATCCCTGCGCGTATCAAAATAGGCGATAATCTGTATACGGTAACGGAAATAGGGGCATATGCCTTTTCCGAAAAGCCTATTACGGAGTGCTTTTTCTCGGGCGGTGTTACGCAAATCGGCGCGCTTGCATTTTACAATTGCACAAGCCTTAAGCGCGTAACGCTTTCGGATAGTGTTGTAAGCATAGGCAACGGTGCTTTTACCTATTGCAGGGCGCTTGACGAATTGCATCTTGGGCTTGGGCTTTCCGAGATAGGCAATACCGCCTTTAATTTTACGGATGCGCTCAAGAGTGTTACCTATGCCGGTAGCGTTGATGATTTTTCCGCGATCGAAAACAGTGAGGCGCTTAGCGGTAAGAACATAAAATACGACACGCCCTGCCTTATCGGTGCTTTAGGCATTGATATAGTAAGCCCTGCCTTATCGGTTGATCGGGTAACGGTTGGCGAGGCGGACGTGCCCTTTGAATGCGTTTATGAAGATGGGCTTGTTCGGGCGGTGCGCGTGGATATTGAGGATAAGAGCCTTGCCACGGGCAGGACCGTATCGCTGCGCCTTACGCTTTCATCCGACAAAGAGGCTTATGCAAGGCGGCACTTTGGCTTTGTGGCGGCAATGCACCGCACGGGTGACGTTGCGCGTGCGATAAAAGCCTGCACGGTCGCGGCAAGCTATGACGGCAGGATATTTCTTACGGGTAACAAGGAGTACCCCGGTGTATGCTTCTTCTCTGCCCTGACGGCGCAGGGGGAGGGGCGTGCGTTATATTTCGGCGAGTACAACTACTTCCGTGACGGTGACGGCAGCGCAAACAACGTTGCACTTTTACCCACGCGCGATGCGCTTGCCGTGCTGAAGGACGGGCAGGACGGTGAGGGCAGTATATTCTACCACGTGCCCGAAAGCACGGGTGAGGACCTTATCCCCACGGTTTACCCCGTTATGGCAAGGCACGGCGGCATACGTGCCAAGGGCGCGGCATTGCTCTTTTACGATGACCCCGTGTTTATTACGGAGGGTGGACTTTACGCGCTTTGCGAAAATGAGCTTGGCACGGCAAGGCAGGTTGCGCACAGATCGCACAACGTGGATGCGCTGCTGCTTTCCGAGGATCTTTCGGCGGCGGTGTTTGAGAGCTGGTGCGGCTATCTTGTGCTTGCCGTGGACGGGCGCATCTATCTTGCCGATTCGCGTGCTACTTACGAGAGTGCGGGTGGTTTTGAATACGAGTGGTATTTTCTTACCGACGTTGGCAGCTATACGGATGACGAGCGCGTATACAGATACGCAACACGTGCGCGCGAGGGGTATTATGCCAAGGATGAGAGCACCCCTGCCACAGGCGAGATAATGAGCGTTGGCACGGATGAGG